>CAVDDP010000109.1:0-7126 GCA_963607695.1 Hallerella sp. | reverse complement strand
TGGCACCGAAAGTAAAGCAAACGCTGTTCTTGAAAGCGAAAACGGCCAAAAAGGCTCCATTAGCAACTGCATTGTTAACGCTAAAGTGTATGGCTACAAGATTGTTGGTGGTGTTGTAGGCGAAAACGCCGGCTCCATTGATTCTTGCCTTGTTTTTGGCGATGTTGAAAACAAAGCGGTTGGCAAAAAGCACGGCACGGGCGGCATTGCTGGCCGTAACGGATGCAACAACACCGCTTATGAAACTGGCAACATTTCTAACTGCGCCGTGTTTGGTGATGTAGAGTCAAACGGCGACTATTGGATTGGCGGCATTGCTGGTTTTAGCAGTGGCAAATACGGGAAGTCAGATGCTACTCCTTCCACCATTAAAAATTGCGTATTTGTGGGCACAAAAACTGAAACCACCAGTGCAAGCGACATGAACAACGCTATTGCAGGTAAGTGTGAAGGCGAAGATACCGATTCCACAAACAACTATGTTATATCAACATGCACCAATACTGACAGCGACGCAAAAACAACCGGCACTCCAAAAGAACGTTCCTGGTTCAGCACATCCGACGCGGTTACCGCCCTTTCCTCGGGCAGCCGCTGGGAACTTTCGGGCACCAGTGACGCTGTTGCCTCAATGCTAAGCGCAAAAGGCTTTACAAGCTTTGCCGTGCCTGAAGTCTTTGTTTCTTCAAGCGAAGCTACCATTACCAGCGTTGCCTGGAGTGGGGAAAGCACGGTAAAGACTTCTTACACCGTGGGCGAATCCTTTGATATGGGAAGCCTTACCTGCACTGCAACATACAGCGATGGTACTACGGCAACCTTAGCGCTTACCGCAAGCGTAACGGGCGCGTTGACCTTGGACAACAACAATGCCGAAGTCACGGTGAGTGCCTTTAACGGCACCTATACGTGCCCCACAAAATTCACTATTACGGTAAGTGAAGCAAAAAAGGTTTCTAAGATTGAGGGCGTTTTCTACCATTATGCTCCCACCATTACTATCTTTTCTCCTGGCGAAAATCTGGATTTAACGGGTTTGCAAGCAAAAGTGACCTATACCGACAACACTACAGAAACCGTTACTTTTGGTTCTACCTTGCCTGAAGGCTGGACGGTTAATATTACTTCCCCGTTAACAACTGAGCAAAACGGCACTGCCTTGAAGCTTACCTATACCTTAGATGGTGTTGCAACGGAATATACCCCATACACTGACGGCTATTCAGCCGACATGCCGGTAACCATTAGCGTTATTCCTGCTGCTTCGCAAGACGAAGAAGGAAATTACCTTATTGCAAGTGTAAATGACCTTATTTGGTTTGCTGCTCAGGTAAATCAGCGCGGCAACGTTTCTTACAACGCAAAGCAAACGGCAGATATTGATCTTTCGGGCGTAACGTATACCCCCATTGGCTCAGCGAGCTTTAATGCTTTTAAAGGTACGTATGATGGAAATGGTAAAAAGGTCATCTATGGTGCCAATACCACCTTTACATCTACTTCCAATAATGGGTTCGGATTTATTAGCAGCCTGGGTGCCGGTGGTACCGTGAAAAACCTTACCACTTCGGGTGCGCTAACTATTACGGAAAACAATGGCGGAGCCATTGTGGGTAAAGTATCCGGCGCAAACGCTACTATTGAGAATTGCACCAATGAGGCAACCATTACCACAGCAAAAACCACCATTGGTGGCATTATTGGTAATATCGCCAAGGCAGCTACGGTGAAGAACTGCACGAACACGGGTAACATTACCGCTTCTGGCGCGCCTGTTGCAGGTATTGCTGGCCAGTTAGCTAGTGCAGGAAGCATTACCAGTTGCACCAATACCGGCAACATTACGTGCAGTGGAAGTGGTACTTCAGATGTTGCGGCAGGCATTGTAGGTATCTTTGGCGCAGGAAGCGTTTCGCAATGCATTAATGCAGGAAATGTCACTTCGGTAGCGGGTAATGCAGGAGGTGTTGTAGGCACTGCAAGTGTAAATGGTATTAAAACTACTCAATGTGCCAATAGTGGTGTTATTACTGCTGGGAATAATGCTGGTGGTATTGTAGCCCGCACAACCAAACAACCGTATATTGGCGATTGCTACAATACGGGTAGCGTTACTTCAACTGCCAAATCTACTACATCGGGTGCAGGCGGAATAGTTGGTTATGTAGATAAATCTGGCTATAGTCAAAAAGCAGGTAGCTCGTTTGAAAATTGCTACAACGCGGGCACTATTGCGGCAGAACAAGCTACCAGCGGTGCGTTGATTGGCTATGACGTTATAGGCGCAACGCTTACGAACTGCTACTACATTGGCACCGCTGAAACCGTTGCATGGGGTGGCACGGCTGCTGGCACCGAAGGCTTTACGTACAAAACGCTTGAGCAGATGTGTGATGCTAGCTTCCCGGCTGCATTGAGCAAGTCTTTCAAGCTAAGCGTAGATGAGCAATTTGCTACTGCAGCATCTGTTCCTCCTATTCTTACGTTTGAAAGCACGGAAAACCCGGTTGCAGGTGCAACGGTAACGTATTCCTCAACGGATGAAGAGCTAGAGGTGGGCGATACCTTTACGGTAGACGTTACGGTTTACTCCGATGAAGTTCTTACCGCTGCTCAGCTGGCGCTTTCTTACAACACGAAAGCGCTGAGCCTTGTTTCCATTGAGAAAGGCAAGGGTTTGCCTGAAGGCGCAAACTTTGATTCAAACGCAAAAACAGCAACGTTTAACTACACTGCCAATACCGCCTCTGCTGCTTCTGGCTTAGTAGTTGCAACGTACACGTTTAAATGCGAAGCTACAGCAAGCGACACCAACATTGCCGTTGTTCAAGCTACCGACAAAAATGCTACACGCGGTAATTTGGACCAGGAAGGCGTTATTGTTACTGCTGGCTCCAAAGCCGTAAGCAAGAGCATTTTGGCTGCCGGTTTGGAAATGGGCGATGTGAACGACAGTGGTGCCATTAACATTGTTGACGCTCAGGTTGCTTATGACCTGGGCAAAGGATCTTACACCACAGAGGGTTCTGCCGTTGCTTATGACAAGTTCCTTGCGCTTGACAAGTTCAGCACCTGGACCGTGGAAAGCGTTATGAAGGTTGCCGATGTAAACAATGACAAAGCCATTGATTCTACTGACGCCTTTGCTATTCAGTATCGTTCCATTATGGGCAAGTGGGGCGAGTAATTAGTTGCGCCGTTTTACCAAACGGCGCAACTTCTCAACGCTGCGAAGCGCATCCCATAACCTCACAACCAAGGGGCTGCCTGTAAAACCGGGCAGCCCCTTCTGCATTACCTGCACGAATACGGGGCTTCAAAGCGGTATAATCTGCCTTGTCGCAAAAAGGGAAGGGTGGCTTATGCGCATTAACATTGTGGCTTGCAGAGTTTTAACCCGGGAGCTCTCGGCACTGGTGGCAACGTGCGAAAACGACGTAGATGTTACCTGGCTGCCTCAGGGGCTGCACGAAACGCCGGCTTTGTTGCACACGGCAATAGAAGAGCAGCTTGAAGCGCTGTACCGCATGATTGATCGCAAGATGCAACGGCGCACTCCCGATTACATTGTTCTGGGATACGGGCTGTGCTCCCAGTCTATTGTGGGCATTCAGGCCAAAAGAATTCCCCTGGTAGTTCCCCGAACCGATGACTGCCTGGCTCTTTTCTTTGGATCGCAACAGCGCTACCTGGACTATTTTGAGCGCTACAAGGGAACGTATTGGCTGAACAGCCAATGGGTAAGAAATGTTCCCGATTTGGACCCGGATTATGATGAAAAGCTGTATGCGGAATATCTTGAGCAGTATGAAGATGAAGATACCGCTCAGTATTTGCTGGATATGCATAAGGAAAACCTGAAAAATTACCGCTACGTGGGCTACGTTGGAACCAAGCTCTATAACGATAGCTGGGAGCGAAACCGCGCCAAAGAGTACGCAGACCGGCGCGGTTTGGAGTTTTTGGAAAAGGAAGGCAACAACCGCCTGCTGCAAAAGATAGTCAAAGGGGAATTTGACGATGAGGATTTTCTTACCGTGCCGGTGGGCTATCAGATTGCATACAGCAATGGACCAGAGCGCATGGTTGCCATTCCGGCAGAGGCAAGCGATGCGGCAGAGACGGATTAGAGCGGATTGCCCAAGCGATTGCAGTTGATTACCTGCAGCGCTCGTGAGCGCGGCGCCCGCGCCGCTCTATTTTCCCTTAGCTTATACAACAAGGCACCTTATGCAGCAGGGCGGGGGCTTAAGAAGCCACCCGCCCTGTTAGTTTCAGTGTATTTACGCTTGGCCTAGCGCGTGCGGCTGCCTGTGGTGGACTGCTACCTACATTTCAGCGTGGCAGCCGTGCCCGTGCCGCTTAGCCTAGCGCGTGCGCTTGCGCTTCAACACAAGAACAACAACTGCTATGGCTGCCGCAAGTGCCACTACGGCAACTACCGCAATGAACGCTGCAGGAACAGAATCACCCGTGGCCGCCAGGGCTGCAGAAGCAGCATTGGCAGGCGAATCACTTGCGGTATCGTCCTTCGCGGAAGGCGTATCGTCGGTGCCAGGCACGGGTACGGGTTCTCCCGATGCACTCCACACCGCATGCAGTGCCAAATCAGCCGTTACCGGTGTGGAAAAGTCGTATTCGTTGCCGTTAGCATCGGCCCAATACTCAAACGTAAATCCGCTAAGCTCAGGGCTGGCGGGGCATGTTGCGGTATCGCCACTACCCACCGTTTGACTGGGCACGGCACTACCGCCGGCACTGTCGAACGTTACCAAATACGATGGAGTGGGGTCAACAGTTGCAGCCCAATGAGCGTAGAGCGTAATGTCTTCCGTCACCAGCGTGGCGAAATCATATTTATCGCCATCGGCATTTGCCCAATATTCAAACACGAAGCCCGCAAACACGGGAGCATCGGGCTCTTCAGCACTACCACCATCAGTTACCGTTTGGCTTTTCACCGCCGATCCACCAGCACTGTCAAACGTTACCACATGAGCAGAAACAGGTTCACCGTTCTTTTCCCATTGCGCATTCAACACCAGGTTGGAAGTCACCGGCGTGCTGAAATCGTAAACTTCGCCGCTCTCCGTAAGCCAGTCTTTGAAGGTGAATCCTTCAAGCGTGGGCGGCTGGGGCCTGGTGGCTGTTTCGCCACTGGTAATGGTTTGAGCCTCAACAGCACTTCCTTCGCCGGTAGTGAAAATCACAATATAGGCAGAAGAAGCCTGGCCGCTTGCGCCCCAGTGAGCGTAAAGCGTGATGTTTGAAGTCACGGGAGTGGTGAAGTTGTAGGCATCGCCATTCTCAAGGAACCAGCCTTCAAACGCGTAGCCTTCAAGGGTGGGCGCTGTGGGCTGGGTTGCGGTGCCGCCATATTCCACTGTTTGATCATTCACCGCCGAACCGCCAGCGCTGTCAAACGTTACCACGTGAGCGGAAAGGGGTTCAGGTGTTGCGCTCCAGTGCGCGTAGAGCCTAAGGTTGGAGGTTACCGGCGTGGTGAAATCATACGCCGTGCCGTTTGCGGTGTACCAGCCTTCGAACACATGGCCATCCCAGGTGGGTGCCGTGGGCTGGGTTGCTGTGCTGCCACTGGTAACGGTCTGTGCAGCAACAGCGCTGCCACCTGCGGAATCGAACACCACGGTGCACGCGGAAACAGGTTCAGGCGTTTTGGTCCAGTGCGCATAGAGCGTGATATCGCTGGTCACTGGCGTGGTGAAATCGTATTTGCTACCGTTAGCGCTGGCCCAGTACTGGAACGTGAATCCCGCAAGCACAGGAGCGCCGGGCTCTTCAACGCTGCCGTTTTCAATCACAATCTGGCTGGCAACAGCACTGCCACCAGCGGTGTCAAACGTTACCGTGTACGCAACGATGGGTTCAGGCGATACAGCCGACCAAGAGGCGTAAAGCTTGAGGTCCGAAGTCACCGGCGTGGAGAAATCGTATGCCGTGCCGTTAGCAAGAGCCCAGCCTTGGAATTTGAAGCCGTCCAACGTTGGATCGGCGGGTTGAACGGCCTTACCGCCGGAAACAACCGTCTGTGTGGGCACAGAAGTGCCACCGGCAGAATCGAACGTTACCAGGCACGCAGCAACGGGGCTGGCACTTGCCGTCCAGTGCGCATACAGCGTAATATCGCAGGTCACAGGCGTGGTAAAGTTGTACTTGTTGCCTTCCGAATCGGCCCAGTACTCAAAGGTGAAGCCGGCCATGGTTGGCGCCTCGGGCTGCTGGGCACAGGTACCGCCAACAACCTTCTGGCTGGCAACAGCGCTTCCACCTGCGGAATCAAAGCTCACCGTGTGCTTGATGGAGTAGGTGAACGTGGCAACATCGCTCGCAATCATGCCGTCACGGTAGGCGCGTGCCTTCACCGTGGTAGTGTTGGAAACCGTAAAGGGATTGCCCTGGTATTCGGTGCTCTTCTCGGTTGGCTCGGTGCCGTCGGTTGTGTAGTAAATCGTGACGCCAGGCGTGGTGCATTCGAACTCTACCTGTTGAGCATCTTCATAGATGCCAGTCGCAGGTGTGGCCGTTGGAGCGGCAGCTTTTTCAGCAGCAGAAACGTTGATGGTAGCGGTGATGGTTTTAGGCGCCGCGGTGGCGTCAACGTCACTTGGGTAGCTTACGGTTCCCTCAACGGTAAGGGTCTGGGCGGAAAGGTTCTTCTCGAAGCCCGCAACCTCATTCCACGTAACGTCTGCCAGGCTGGTCTCGCCGCAGGCGTAGGTCATTTGCACCTGGCTTGGCAGATCCCAGCTTGCCGTGCGGCCGGCGCTGGCCGTGTCCTGGTAGGCACAGGCGTCTTCGTACGACAGGTTCACAGGGGAAACATCCGCAACCTTGCTCACTATCAAGCCGCTGGTGGCGGGGAAGGCCACGCACAGGGAGCGGCCGTTTTCAGTAACAGATTCGTAAACCGTGGCGCCTTCAACGCTTTCATCGCCCAGCAGCAGCTTCACATTGCTCGCCAGCGCATATTCCGCGCTGCCTTCACCTGTTTTCCACTGAAGGAAGGCATTGTATGCCGTGCTGTGTGCGGCGGTACCGTTGCTCTCAGCTGCGGGTGACCACGAAAGTTTGGCGTCATTGGCAAAGCAGCCAACAATCTCATAGC
>CAVDDP010000108.1:0-7216 GCA_963607695.1 Hallerella sp. | reverse complement strand
GGGTTGCAAGAAAGGTAGAGATTAAGCGTGTAGGGAGAGGGTTGAGGCGACTCTGCGAGGTTCTGGATAAGAGGGTGCATGCTTGAAGTTGTTCCAGAGAAGCATTATCCAAACCGAGCCGTGTCGCCGAATGCCCTCTCCCTACACGCTCCGCACCAAACTTCTAGCCCTTCGCCACCTTGCCCTTAATCTTATACCGGGCGGCGGTGCTGTGGCTCGGTGGTAAGTACCAACGGGCCGTCTTTGGTAATGGCAACCGTTTTCTCAAAGTGAGCAGAGGGCATTCCGTCTTCGGTGGTAACAAGCCAGCCATCGCTGCCCTGACGCGTTTTATGCGTTCCCATGTTAATCATGGGTTCTATCGCCAGCACCATACCTGCTTCAAGTTTCATGCCAGTGTGCTTACGCCCCCAGTTGGGAACATTGGGGTCTTCGTGCATGTTGTGACCAATACCGTGTCCAACGTATTCGCGCACAACACCATAACCAGCCGCTTCGGCAATTTCCTGACAAGCAGCGCCAATATCGCCCAAACGGTTCCCCGGGCGCGCGGCATCAAGTGCTGCCCACATGCATTTTTCGGTGATGTCAAGCAAGCGCTGCTTATCGGCCGAGATAGTGCCAACGGCATAGGTCCAGGCGTTATCGCCTACCCAACCATCAACAATAGCGCCGGTATCAATGGAAATGATATCGCCCTCGTGAAGAATGCGGGTAGCACTAGGAATGCCGTGAACAATTTCCTCATTGATAGAAGCGCAGATAGAACCGGGGAATCCGGCGTAGCCTTTAAATGCGGGAATGCCACCTTCTAAGCGAATGATAGTCTCGGCAATATTGTCAAGCTCAAGGGTAGAAATGCCGGGCTCAATTCTTCTGCCCACTTCGCGCAATACTTTTGCTGAAATGCGCCCCGCCTCTTTCATCGCTTCAATTTGGTCGGGGCTTTTTTTAATGACTGCCATATCACACGTACCTTTCTTTAGATTTTTGCCGAAAGAAGTATACACCGCATGAGAACATGCGGTGTATAAAGTGTTTTGAAATTACAGGAAGCGCCAGTATACGTGTTAAATTGCAGCAAATCCACGTTCAAGGTCGGCAATAATGTCATCAATATGTTCGGTACCAATGCTCAAGCGAATGGTGTTCTGATAAATTTGCTGGTCAGCCAATTCTTCATCGGTTAATTGCGCATGAGTAGTTGAAGCCGGGTGAATTACCAGGCTTTTCACATCGGCCACATTGGCAAGAAGGCTAAAGATTTGCAGGTTGTCAATAAACTTCCAGGCTTCTTCACGCCCGCCTTTAATGTTGAACGTAAAGATGCTTGCGCCGCCGTTCGGGAAGTATTTCTGATACAGCTCATGGTCGGGATGTTCGGGCAGGCTGGGGTGATTCACTTTTTCCACTTTGGGGTGCTTCGCTAAGAATTCCACCACACGCTGGGTGTTTTGCACATGACGCTCAATGCGCAGTGACAAGGTTTCGGTACCCTGAAGCAGCAAGAAAGCGTTAAAGGGGCTAATGCAGGCACCCTGGTCACGCAGCAAAATGGCGCGAACATACGTTACCAAAGCGGCGTTTGGCGCAGCTTGCGCAAAGGAAACGCCATGATAGCTGGGGTTGGGCTTTGCAATTTCAGGGTAGCGGTCTGCGTTTGCCACCCAATCAAAAGAGCCACCGTCAACAATAATGCCGCCAAGGCTGGTACCGTGCCCGCCAATAAACTTCGTGGCAGAGTGAACAACAATATCGGCTCCATGTTCTAACGGGCGAATAAGAAACGGCGTGCCAAACGTATTGTCCACCGCAACAGGAATATGATGAGCATGGGCAATCTTTGCAATTTCATCGATGTTGGGAATATCAGAGTTCGGGTTGCCCAAAGTTTCCAGGTAAACAAGTTTGGTGTTGGGCTGAATTGCTGCTTCAACTTCTTCTAAGTTATGAGCATCTACAAACGTTGTGTCCACGTTATAAGCGCGAAGCGTATGGGCAAGCAAATTGTACGTGCCGCCATAAATGGTTTTCTGAGCAACAATGTGGTCGCCCGCCTTGGCCAGCGCTTGAACGGTGTAGGTAATTGCTGCGGCGCCCGATGCTACTGCTAAACCAGCCGTGCCCCCTTCAAGTGCTGCAATGCGCTTTTCAAAAACTTCTTGCGTGGAATTAGTAAGGCGGCCATAGATGTTTCCTTCATCATCCAGGCTAAAACGATCAGCTGCATGCTGAGAATTGCGGAATACATACGAGGTGGTTTGATAGATGGGAACAGCGCGGGAATCGGTGGTGGGGTCGGCCTGTTCTTGGCCAACATGAAGTTGTAAGGTTTCAAACTTGTACTGCGACATACATCTAGTCCTTTCACATTAATGCCGAGCATTATGCTCGGTTTTTATTTCGTTTTTGCGAAAGGTACTTTACTCCAATGGTTTTACTTTGCCTAGAGCGTTGCTATTATCAAAATTTAATATCCAGCTTTAAGTTTTATTGAATTGAAACAATAAGGCGCCGCATAATGCCTGTTTTGAATCCGGCTAGGCCGCAAGGCGCAACCACCGCACGCCTCGCTCTCATCGCCTTCTCCTTTTCGCCTTTACAACGTGCTTCTCGCCTTCCCCTTTCCCTGGCCTTCCCTTGCCCCAAAAAAAGAAGGAGCCCGCACAAGGCAGGCTCCCTTTAAAACTATGTGATAGAACGTTATTTCGCAGCGCCAGTGTAATCGCGCGTAACGGTGGAATCAACGCTAATACCAGGGCCCATCGTGGACGAAATAGTGATGGACTTAACGTATTTTCCTTTTGCCGCAGCAGGCTTCATACGCAAAATCTCGTCGTACACCGCACCGTAGTTTTGAGCAAGCTGCTCTGCGGTGAAGCTCACTTTACCAATGATAACGTGAGCAATACCAAAACGGTCGGCACGATACTCAACTTTGCCGCCCTTCAATTCATCAATAGCTTTGGCAACGTCTTTGGTAACGGTACCCAACTTGGGGTTAGGCATTAAGCCACGAGGGCCTAAGATTTTACCCAAACGGCCAACTTTAGCCATCATATCAGGGGTAGCAACTGCAGCATCGAACTCAATTTTGCCAGCTTGGATGTCGGCAACCAAATCGTCGGAACCAACGATATCAGCACCAGCAGCTTCAGCGGCACGGGCAAGTTCGCCCTCTGCAAAAACAGCAACGCGAACTGTCTTACCAGAACCGTTCGGAAGAGCAATCATACCACGCAGCTGTTGATCGGCTTTACGGGTATCAATACCCAAGCGGAAGTCTGCAACAACAGTTTCATCAAACTTAGCTGTTGCAATTTCCTTCAGCAAGGTGGCTGCTTCAATAGGAGAAACAGCACTTTCGGGAACTTTGGCAAGCGCGGCGCGCATATTCTTAGATTTCTTTGCCATTTTAATTTCCTTTCGTGGTTATTTCGGGTTGGCTAACCCTTCCACTTCTTGTTTTGCCGGTAGTTTTACCAGCAGGTAAAAGCAATATTACTTGCCAGCGAGCATAGCCGCAACCTTCTTGGAAGGCACGTACTTCTTCTTCATCTCGCGGCCTTCAATACGAACGCCCATGGAACGAGCAGTGCCTGCAATAATTTCCATTGCAGCCTCTACCGTGTTAGCGTTCAGGTCAGGCATCTTGGTTTCAGCAATGGTGCGCAACTGCTCCATGCTCAACGTACCAACGGTCTGCAGCTGCGGAATTCCCGCGCCCGACTTAATGCCTAAAGCCTGCTTAATCAAAACAGCTGCAGGAGCAGTCTTGCACACAAAGGTGAAGGACTTGTCTTCATACACTGTAATCTCAACAGGAACAATGGTGTCACCCTTGTCTGCAGTTTGCGCATTAAATGCCTGGCAGAACTGCATGATGTTAACACCTTTAGAGCCCAATGCTGGGCCAACCGGAGGCGCAGGATTTGCCTTGCCGGCAGGGATTTGTAACTTTACAAACCCGGTGACTTTCTTATCAGCCATTACGAATTACCTTTCAGTTACGCTGTAAAATTTTATCTAACACGTTCTATCAGCGAAAAACACCGCTTGCGAGAAGCCCCGGTCCACGCGGGCACAAGTGGTGATACGTGTTATCTAATTAAATCTTTGAAACCTGATCAAAAGCAAGTTCAACGGGGGTTTCACGCCCAAAGATGGTAACCAAAACTTTAACCTTGCCAGCCTCGGGCTGAACTTCGGAAATAACACCATCGAAGTCTGCCAACGGGCCAGAAGCAACTTTGACAACCATTCCCACTTCCAAGTTAGTGGAAACTTTCTTAGGAGCCTCGCGGCTGGTGCGCTTCATAATTTTGTTGTATTCCTCGCGCGTAAGCGGAGCAGGATTACCCTGACTACCAACAAAACCAGTCACACCGGGAGTGCTGCGAACAGCTGCCCAGCTGCGATCGTCAAGTTCCATACGAACAAGAACGTAGCCAGGGAAAACTTTCTTTTCACTTTCTACGCGCTTGCCGCCGTCTTTAATTTCAGCAACCATTTGCATAGGAATTTCAATTCCAAAAATATTGTTCTCCAAACCCATGGTTTCAATACGAGTTTCAAGGGCAGCTTTGACCTTTTTCTCGTATCCAGAATAGGTGTGAAGTACATACCATTTTTTGGACATATCTTACCTACGCTCCCAAGCTTGAAATAAGAACAAGAAGCGGCGTTACCACTGCGTTATCAAGCAGGGCAACGTAAATGCCAAAGAACAAAAGCGCGGCAACTACCACAACGCTCCAACGAAGCACTTCAGCTTTGGTGGGCCACGTTACGCGTTTCATTTCGGAACGAACGTCCTTTAAGAAAACAAAACGCTCTTTCTTAGGTTTCTTTTCTTCTTTCTTTTGCTTTTTCTCAGCAGTAGAAGAAGCTTGAGCCGGTGCGGCATCTTCGCTCTTCTTAAACAAACTAGTCTTGGTCTTTTTGGAAGAGTCCTCGGCAGCTACTGCAGCTGTCTCCTCGTTTTGAGACTCTAACTCACGAGCTTGTTTACGTGCCGCGCGAGCAGCCGATGCTTTTGCTCTTTGAGTCTTTGATTTCTGAGCCATTTTTATCCTTACGACCGAAAATTTACATTACTTCTTAACGCCAAAGAAGCAGCCCCTAAGGCTGCTCTTACAAACAAGCTGGCAGGCCAGGTAGGACTCGAACCCACAACTTGCGGTTTTGGAGACCGCTGCTCTACCAATTGAACTACTGGCCTGTATTCCTGTTTCCTTGACTACTTATCGAGTTTCACGATGCAAAGTGTGATGTCCACACCACTTGCAGTACTTCTTCAACTCGATACGGTCAGGGTTGTTCTGCTTGTTCTTTTTGGTCGTATAGTTGCGGCGTTTGCAATCGGTGCACGCCATTGTGACCAAAGTACGCATGAATTCTCCTTTTACCGATACGGGCTGCGCTTGCGAAGTTGCACATGAATTTCAGGGAAGGAGCTCACCGAACGTGAGCTCCTTCGATGTTCACTATAAGTAGCAAGTACTACTCAATAATCTTGGTAACTTTACCAGAACCAACGGTGCGGCCACCTTCACGGATAGCAAACTTCAAGCCCTCTTCCATAGCGATGGGGTGAATGAGCTCGCCGATGATGGTAACGTTATCGCCAGGCATAACCATTTCTACGCCTTCAGGCAACTTCACAACACCAGTTACGTCGGTGGTGCGGAAGTAGAACTGCGGACGGTAACCAGAAACGAAGGAGGTATGACGGCCGCCCTCTTCCTTGGTTAAGATGTAAACCTGACCCTCAAACTTGGTGTGAGGAGTAACGGTGCCGGGCTTGCAAAGTACCTGGCCACGAACGATGTCTTCGCGCTTAACGCCACGGAGCAAGCAGCCAATGTTGTCGCCAGCCTCAGCTTCGTCCAACAGCTTACGGAACATTTCAATGCCGGTGCAAACGGTGGTGGAGGTTTCTTTGATACCAACAATCTCCAGCGGGTCATTCATATGAAGAACGCCGCGCTCTACACGACCAGTTGCAACGGTGCCACGACCAGTAATGGTCATAACGTCTTCAACAGCCATCAAGAAAGGCTTGTCAACATCGCGCTCAGGAGTAGGAATGTAGGAGTCAACAGCGTCCATGAGCTCCCAAATCTTTTCCTGCCATTCTTTGTCGCCCTCAAGAGCTTTCAAAGCAGAACCGCGAATGATGGGGGTGTCGTCTCCCGGGAACTCGTAAGAATCAAGAAGTTCACGAACTTCCATTTCTACGAGCTCGATGAGCTCTTCGTCGTCTACCATATCGCATTTGTTCAAGAACACTACGATGTAAGGAACGCCTACCTGACGAGCCAACAGAATGTGCTCACGAGTCTGAGCCATAGGACCGTCGGTTGCAGCGATAACCAAGATAGCGCCGTCCATCTGAGCAGCACCAGTAATCATGTTCTTTACGTAGTCAGCGTGACCCGGGCAGTCAACGTGTGCATAGTGACGAGTGTCAGTTTCGTACTCAATGTGAGCAATAGAAATCGTAATACCACGCTCGCGCTCTTCAGGAGCTTTGTCGATCTGATCGAAAGCAGTGAAGTCTGCATGTGCAGTACCATGAGATCCATCGTTCTCAGAAAGAGTCTTAGAGATAGCAGCAGTAAGGGTGGTTTTACCATGGTCAACGTGACCGATGGTACCAATGTTTACATGCGGCTTAGAACGATTGAATGCTTCTTTTGCCATTTTTCGTCCTTTCCTTAAAAATAAGTGGGTAAACATCCCCAAAACGGGGGTGATACAACACGCGCCCTAACGGGCGCGTTCTGTCTGGAATGGTAGCGGTGACTGGATTCGAACCAGTGACGCCACGGGTATGAACCGTGTGCTCTAACCAACTGAGCTACACCGCCATTATCAAACTCGGAATAATCCGGATGAAATCAAATGGAGCCTGTGAGCGGATTTGAACCGCTGGCCTCATCCTTACCAAGGATGTGCTCTACCCCTGAGCCACACAGGCAAGAATGGTGGGAGCGCTAGGATTCGAACCTAGGTAAGCATAGCTAACGGGTTTACAGCCCGTCCCCTTTAACCACTCGGGCACACTCCCAAATATTCGCTCAATTCATGTGCATTTATCAAGCTGCCGCTTCCTTCAAAAACTATTTTTCGTCGGAAGCAGACGGTATATTACGCGAGTAAATGCAAGCTGTCAACACCTTTCTACGCATCCGTGCGTGTCTTTTTTGTGAAC
>CAVDDP010000107.1:0-7377 GCA_963607695.1 Hallerella sp. | reverse complement strand
GCTGCTACCACTAATACAGCTTTGCGCCCGCCGGAATGGCGTTACTTACCATAAGCAAGTTCAAACGCTCTTCGCCTTCTTCTTCGTGAATGGCACTTAAAAGCATGCCACACGAATCAATGCCCATCATTTTACGTGGGGGCAAATTCGTAATAGCAATAAGCGTTTTTCCCACCAGCTGTTCAGGCTCGTAATAGGCATGAATGCCCGAAAGAATGATGCGATCTTCATCCGTGCCGTCATCAAGCGTGAACTTCAGCAGTTTCTTCGATTTAGGAACAGCCTCGCACGCTTTTACTTTTACAGCGCGGAAGTCTGACTTGCTAAACGTATCGAAATCCACGAACTCATCGAACAGCGGCTCAATGGTTACTTTGGAGAAGTCGATTGTCGCAGGCACAGCGCTCTCAGCAGCAACCGCGGCGCCCGCGTCAACCGCAGCGCCCGCGTCGCCCGCGGGCTCCCCCGCACCGCTGGCACTCGCAGCAGCCGCTCCACCAGCAGCTGCGCCGCCCGCGGGGGCTTCTTCGCGCATGTGCGGGAACAACAAAACGTCGCGAATAGTAGCGCTATCGGTCAGAAGCATTACCAAACGGTCAATGCCAATGCCCACGCCACCTGCCGGAGGCATGCCATATTCCAGCGCGCGAATGTAGTCGGCATCGTAGCCCATGGCTTCATCGTCACCCATGCCCTTTGCCTCTACCTGAGCACGGAAACGTTCTGCCTGGTCAACCGGGTCATTAAGCTCGGTAAACGCATTTGCGTACTCATGGCCGCAAATAAAAAGCTCAAAACGCTGCGTAAAGTTGGGATTTGCGGGGTCTTTCTTGGCAAGCGGGCTAATCTCCAGCGGATGCTCCGTTACAAACGTAGGCTGAATAAGCTTCTCTTCGGCAACTGCCTCAAAAATCTCCGAGATAAGCTTGCCTTTGCCCCACGCGCTATCGGCGTGCCCGCCGTTGCTCTCAAGAATTTCCACCAGCTCTTCGCGCGTGCGGTCAAAAGAAACTTCAACACCTGCGCCTTCGCTTGCCAGCTCGCTCATGGTTGCCACGCGCCACTGACCGCCCAGCTCAACGGTATTGCCCTGATATTCCACCGTAAGCGTGCCGCACGACGCCTGAGCCGCCGCCTGAATGGCCCCTTGCGTAAGCTTCATCATGCCCGACAAATCGGTAAAGGCCTGATAGGCTTCCATTGTAGTAAATTCAGGGTTGTGGAAGGGGTCCATGCCTTCATTTCTGAACTGGCGTCCAATTTCGTACACGCGCTCAAAACCGCCCACCAACAGGCGTTTTAGCGGGAGCTCCGTTGCAATGCGCAAGAAGTAATCGCGGTCAAGCGCGTTGAAATGCGTGGTGAAGGGCTTGGCGTTAGCGCCACCCATAATGGAGTGCAAAAACGGCGTTTCCACCTCAAAGAAGTCTTGGCTATCCATAAACCCGCGAATAGCAGAAACAATTTTGCTGCGCTTCACAAACGTTTCTTTAACTTCAGGGTTTGCAATCAAATCAACGTAGCGCTGGCGATACCGCAGCTCTTTGTCGGCTAAGCCGTGAAACTTTTCAGGCAAGGGGCGCAGGCTTTTTGACAGCAGCTCAAACTCGTGAACTGCAACAGAAAGCTGGCCGCGCTTCGTGCGCATAACGGTGCCACGCACGCCAATCCAGTCTCCCACGTCAAGGTCTTTTGCGCATGCATAGCGCTCTTCGCCCAGGTTATTAATTTGAAAGAACAACTGCATATCGCCCGAAGTGTCGCGCAAACCAAAAAAGCCGCATTTACCTTGTATGCGCTTTGACATAACGCGCCCTGCAATTGCTACCTCATCTTCAGTGGTAGCACCGTTTTCAAGACCAGCGTAAAGCGCATCTAAGTCGGTAGCATGATGGGTGTAATCAAAAGCATGACCATAAGGGTCAACGCCAGAAGCAATAAGCGCCGCGCGCTTTGCCTTGCGAACCTCAATGGGGTCGTCTTCCACCACTTGCTGTTTTTCGTTGTTATTGCTCATACCAATACTCCTTTTGGGAAGCGCATTTTAGAAAGCGTGTTTCAAAACGCATGTTTGAAACAAAATACAGCGCGCCTCTTCCTAATATATACAAAGATACATACGAAGACGCGCGCCGCAGTAATAGGTTTATTAATGTTCGATTTTCTTGATAACAATCTTCAGCGGGCGACCAGTAGGGCCTGCAGTTTCAATCTCATCACCTTTTTTGTGGCCCAAAATAGCAGCTCCAACAGCCGACTCGTTAGAGATTTTGCCCTCTTTCACATTGCTTTCCGCAGCACCTACAATGGTGAATACGCGCTCAACATCGTTCAAGTCAAGCGTTACGGTGCTTCCAATGTTTACTTTGGTAGAACGCTTTGAAGCAGTTACTACCACAGCATCTGCCAAAATGCGATTAATCTGAGCGATACGTGCCTCAACCTGGGCTTGCTCATTTTTCGCATCGTCGTACTCAGAGTTTTCCGAAATGTCGCCAAACTCACGTGCCACCTTAATGCGATCGCCAATTTCAGCGCGCTTTGTGGTTTCCAAATAATGCAGCTCTGCTTCAAGCTGATCTTTACCTTCTTGAGTAATCAAGTTGCCTTCAGCCATTTTCCCGCCAATCTAAGAATTGTTTTTAAGATTTTTGCTTGTTCGTAAACCGCGCCAGTCGCACCAGCCGCAACCGTTCAGGCGCTAGTCGCGCCAGCCGCAACCGTTCAAGCGCTGCCCAATCGGCAGGCTCAATGCATTACCAACAAGCTTCTCTGTAGCCTTGCTATGTTATCACATTCGCCCACCAATAAAACAAAGATGCGCACATAAGATGTATCTTTTCACATTTTTCGCGCACGAACGCTTGCAATGTGCTATCATTCACCCGCTGTATACGCAACGGGTTGTGGCTCAGCTTGGTAGAGCGCTGCGTTCGGGACGCAGAGGTCGCAGGTTCAAATCCTGTCAACCCGACCATTTTTTGTTTCAAGAGTCGCTTATCACAGCGGCTTTTTGTTTATTATCAGGCGCCCAAGAAAGCTGCACTATGAAGCTATCGATGATTATTCCCGCATATAACGAAGAGGAAAATATTCGCCCCTTTTACCAGGAAGCCCTGCGCGTATTTGGCGAAACAAACATAGCGTGCGAACTCATTTTCATAGATGACGGCAGCAAAGACAACACCTATCACGAGCTACAGGCATTGGTGGAAGAAGCACAAGGCGAACCGCACCTTACCGTTTGCGCCGTTTCTTTTTCACGTAATTTCGGAAAGGAGGCAGCGCTTTATGCCGGGTTAAAGCGAGCTCAGGGCGATTTGATTGCTTTTATTGATGCCGATTTGCAGCAAGAGCCCAAAACTCTTCTTGAAATGGTTCATGTTCTTGAATCCAATGAAGATATCGATTGCGTTGCTGCATGCCAAAAGAATCGCGAAGGGGGCATAACCGCAGCTCTTTCCCATAAGTTTTACAAGGTTTTGGCATCTTCTTCAAATATGGAAGTGGTTCAAGACGCAAGCGATTTCCGCGTTTTTCGCCGTTGCGTTGCCGATGCGCTTTTATCCATGGGTGACTATCAGCGATTCTCAAAAGGCTTATTTTCATGGGTAGGGTTCAAAACATATGCGTACCCCTATACCCCCAGCAAGCGCCATGCCGGAGAAAGCACGTGGTCTTTTTGGGGTCTTTGGCGCTATGCCTTTGACGGCCTATTCTCTTTTTCGGTGGCGCCACTACGGTCTATCACTTCGGTAGGTATCTTTATTTCTATTGCTGCTTTTATTTACCTGGTAGTTGTTATTGTGCAACGCCTTGCTTTTGGCATAGATGTGCCTGGTTATGCCACTATTGTGGTGCTTATTTTGTTCTTGGGCGGCGCCCAGCTGTTAGCGCTTGGCTTTATTGGCGAATACCTTTCCCGTATGTATATAGAGGGAAAACACAGGCCTATCTATATTGAGAGGCGTTTTATTTCCAGCGAAAACAACAGTGAAAACGCCTCCAGCAATGCCTCCAACAATGCTCAAAACGCTACGTATAAAAAAGGAGAAGAAGGAAAAGATTGCTAGAGCGGTTGCGCGCGCTGCTTTCGTGTGAACTCCTTTCGTATGCGCTCCTTTTGCAGGCGCTCCTTTTGCGCGCGTTACTTTTGCAGGTGCTGCTTACGCTGTTTTCGCAGCCTAAGCACAACAGCACTCGCAATAAGAAGAACAAGGGTGATTGCACTTACCACAGCCCCCACCACAAACGCCTTGTTCACGTAGTAAAACTCTATGGTGTGTTCACCTGGTGTTACCGTCACACCGCAGAAAAGGTCGCTCACGCACAAAACATCAACTTCTTGTCCATCAATGCGGCAATGCCAACCCGAATTATAGGAAGCGTTAATTGCTAAAACCCCTGTTTCAGGGGCATTCACCGTTCCGGAAACGCGCGGGCCTTCTACTTCCAAATTTTCCAAATTTACGGCATTAACGTTTTGGGTCCACTCGCTTACCTTCTCATAAGAAACCGCTTCTAACTGGCAATCCCACAAACTGAAGTAGCCCCAGGGCAAGGTAATTTCTAACGTGCCAACAGTACCGGGAATGCTAATGCAGAACTCCTCTTGATTGTATCCCCAGCGCCCATCGGCAGCACTTAAGTAATACTCTGTGCCATTAATATAGAAGCTGCAACCCCATAAATTAGGGTTTTGCGTTTTGAAGCTAAGCAGATACGTGCCTTCAATCTGAGGCAGCTCAACACAAATGGTACTGTCTGAGTTAGCGTTTAAAAAGCCGTCCTGAGCTGTTCCTTCAAGTTCGCAATTTTCAAACGTTGCCTCAAGTTGGGAAAGATCAACGTAGCTTGCCGAAGAATTGGTAGACGATGTTTGCTCCTGGAAGAGTGCAACCCCCGATTCGCTGGCAACATCTTGGGCATCTTCCAAAACAGCAGTTTGCAAAAGCAGGGCATCACGCTGCCCGTAGCTTAGCTGTTCGGCCTGCTCAGAGCTATATACCGAGCTATACCATAAATCTATACCGCAGGCGTTTTCGTTCTTCCACACTGTTTGCCCATTATCAAGCTGCACTTGTGAATATCCATACAAAGGCGTGTTGGTGTCGCATTCCGTGTTCAGTTTATATTCCACACCCCACGCGTTTTCCAGGAACAAGCGATTACCCAAACCGCGGTACTGCGAAGCAGAAAGCGTGGTGGAAGTAACCGCATATGACTGCTTTAAAGAGCGGTTTAATGACCGCGAAATCATGGAATTATAAGCGCTTACTCCATAGGTGCCGCTTACCCATGAGCGGTTCTCTACACGCGCTTCGTGATTGTCATACGTTCGGTTTATGGTAGTTTCTTCATCTTGAACGCGATAGAATTCGTTGTTTTCACACGCAAGCTGTTCATAAGTATCTTGCGTTTCCGCACTTCCTTGGAATGATTCGTTCAGCTGCTCATAAGAGTCATACCATTGCACCCCGGGGTGCGTGCAGTCATTTTGCCCCGTGTTAACAGGGCCAAACGGCATAATTAAAACTGCAGCCACGCAAAACACCATGCCGGCGGCCACAAGAAGCGCTTTTTCGCCACGCTTTGTTTTCATGATTTGGGAAGCAGCTAAAAGCGCAATAAAAGCGCATCCCAACAAGAGATGCAAAATCAACGTGCCAGAAAGGCCGGGGAAAAGATACCCTGATTCTTCATTGCCAAAATTCAGGCGAAGTTCATAGGTAACGCAGCTTGCCAGCAAAAGCACTGCTGTAAAAACAAGTGCGGGCGCCTTAATTCTTTTTTGCTGCACCAGTGTTTCCATCCATGCCGGAAACGCGTACGCAACGGCAAAAATTACCAGGTAAAACCAGCGGTTCGAAGGATACGACAAGCCGCTAAACAAACTTGATGCCGCGGGGCTTATTGAAAGCACCAGCAGCACAAAAGCAAGCAGTGTTTTTTTCTTCACATCACCCGCTGCCTTACGCCAGGAAATGAAAGGAACTAACAAAAGTGCCAAAGGAAAGGCGAACGTTTGCAAATCCATGGCGGAAGAAGGGGTGTATCCCAAAAAGAAAATTTCAGGAAGCAACGCAAGGGTTTCAAGCTTAGGAAAAAGGCTTACACTAACCGATTGCGCAATGCGGTCGGCAGAAAGAAATGCTTTTACCGAAGGAAGAAATGCTATTGCTGCCAGCGCAAATGCAACAACGGCAATAAGCGCCAAAACTCCCACACGGCGCGCATACGCTTTGAGAAACGCGCGTGCACCCGAAGAGCCGCAAGCAGTGTTTTGCTCTTGTGCGTCTTGCGCGTGCACATGATCCTTGGCGCCGGCTTCTTCTTCCCCCCTTTTTCTTTCCCAAACCGGCAAAGAAAAAACAAGGGCAAACAAAATAAGAAACAGCACCGTCATGTAGCCAAAATAAAAGCTGTTTGCCACCGCAAGCGCAACAGTAATAATCAAAGCAAACGGGCGCCTGGTGCGGCAAAAGCGGTTGTACGCTGCAACAATAAGAGGAGGCCACAACATGGCATCGGTCATAAAATCAAACGCAAAGGAATTATCAATAAACCAAAAAGAGCAGCCATATATCACAGCACCCAACAGTGAAAAAAGCGCCGTGCGTTTTTCCTGGCGGCACAGGCCGTACATAAAGAGCATGCACAGCACCTGCTTGATAATGCTTCCTATCAAACGCCATGCCTGCGTTGTAGCAAAATTAGCCCCTGCCGCGCCAAAAAGGCACTTAAGCAAAAACATAACATAGAAAAAGGGCGAAGTGGAATAGTAATAGGCAAACTCAGCGTAGGTGTCGCCGCCCAGGCCATAATTCCATGACCAAAATATATCGCCTGATAAAAGAGCGTTTTCAAGAAGCGATATAGCGGGAATCATTTGAGAGGTGGCATCGCCACCCACGTAGGCAAACGCAATAAAAGAGCTTCCGGTAAACTGAGACAAAAACGCCGCATGAGAGCAAAGCGCCAAGATAATAAAAACAAGTAAAGCAGGGAGGTAATTTTTAACTACCACTTTCATACAGCAATGAATCTCTTTCATATAAAACAGCTTGAGCAAGCAAAAACATATAAATAGTGCAGGGGAATTGTACTCTTTTCGCAGAAAAATAATGGCACAGGATTTAACAAGGTAGAATAATCCCACCGAATATTCCCGCTTTTTGTTAATACATTAGTAAAGGGGTTGCTCATGAAACGCTCTTTAACCGCAACAACCACGAGCCACCAAAAGAAAAGTACCGCACTTATCGCCATTATTTTGTCGGGGGCACTTACTTTCTCTGTGCCAATTGCTCCTTGTGCGTATGCAAGCGAAGAGCGCGGCGCTGCCGATACGTCTAACGCAACCGATGCGTCCAGCGC
>CAVDDP010000106.1:0-7408 GCA_963607695.1 Hallerella sp. | reverse complement strand
CTGCAGGTGCCTTCCCCGCCGCTTGCGCCACCTGCACCAGCACCCACAGCACCGCGCGGATACGCCCCGTACCCTGCTTTTTCAATTGCGGCAACAATCAAAGCGGTAGTTTCTGGTGAGCCGCTGCATTGCACATCAAGCGTATTTTTAAGCAGGTTCACCACTGCTTTTTCTACACCATCAACGCCTGAAGCTGCTTTTTCCACCCGTGCCTGGCAGGCAGAACAGGTCATGCCGGTAATGTCAAACGTAATTTTCATGCATAGTTTCCTTCATCTAACTTTTTTGCTACGTTATAGCACAAAAAGAAGGATTGCATAAGCGGCACAGCCAGAAATAGCACACCAAAGGAGCGATTTTGTTAAACGAGCCACGATAATAACCACAAGAGCCGCAACCAAGGGCTCCGCCGCGGGCCAAAAACCCGCATCGAACATGCCCGGTGTTAAAAGATCATTCGCAACCAATGCAGCAAAAGCCGCCGGAGGAATAAAGCTTAACGCGCGTTCAACTTTAGCCGGCAAACTTTTCCCTTTGAGTAGCATTAAGGGAGCGCAGCGGCAAATAAGCATGGTTACCACGCAACACGCAAAAACAATCAGGAATTCTTGATTTGTCATTTGCATCCTAGCAACCTGTGCCTTCCCCTGCTTCTGCAGCTACGGCAGCTTTCCCCATACATGCGTCTTCTTCAGATTCAGTGCGGGTGCCTTCCCCTGCTTTGCGCTCGCGCAAAACGCTCGTAATAAAGGCAGCAACCACACCGCAGCATGCGCCCAACAAAATGGCAGGCCCGGTAAGCCCTACACACTTGCACACATAAACGCCCAAAATGGCAAAAAGAATTGCCACCAGGTTTTCCACGCATACCTTTTGGGAACACATAAGGCAAATGAAAATGGAAGTCATGGCAAAAGAGGCAATAGCCAAAGGGATATTGAGCAAATGACCCAGCAAAACGCCCACACAATTGGCAAGTGTCCAGGAAGAGCACGAGAAAATGTTAACCAGAAGTGCCTGTTTAACGCTCCAATTTCCGTTTTCAAACTGCTCGGTATTTACCCCAAACGATTCATCGGTTACCGTGGCACCAAAAAGGAAGGTCAGGCGCTTTTTCTCGTTTTTGCAATAGGGCGCAAAGCTGGCGGAATACAACATTTGGCGCGTGTTCACCAAAGAAATGCTTGCAATAATAGACGCTAAGGGCGAGCCGGCTAAATACATATTCGGAAGCATGAATTGCCCTGCGCCCGAATAAAAAAGAACGGAAAGCAAGAAAACGTGCAATACCGAAAGCCCAATAGAGGCGTTTAAAATGCCACACGGAATACCTATAGCAATATAGCCTAACATAATAGGAAGGGCTGCTTGAAACGATGATGATATGTAGGCACGTTGAGACACGGCTTTGCATTATAGCCATTTAGGCTTGCAATGCCACAAAACTTACGATTAACCCAAAGATTGCGGGGTAAAAAGCTCGGTAAAACACGCTATAGCATATCTATCGGTCATACCAGAAAGATAATCAATAACGGCGCGAATATCATTTCCGCCCGATATGGCGCGATATTCTGCAGGAATGTCTTCCACGTGTTCAAGGTAGTAGTGGTACAAACATTTTATCAGGCGTTTTGCTTTCTCAACTTCATGGGTAACCTGTGGCGCTTGATACACCGTTTGAAACAGAAACGAACGCAATTCAGTCATAGCAGAAAAAACGGGTTCACTTAAGGCAATGTCACCCGCGTTGGCGCTGGTAACCACCATATCTTCTACCAGCGTTTCAATGCGCTTGGCGTGATTGGTTCCCAGTGCCTGTTTCGTGCTTTCCGGAAGCATGTTTTCCGAAAGAAACCCCGCACGAATGGCGTCGTCGATGTCGTGGTTCACATACGCAATTCTATCGGCGGTGGCAACAATGCGCCCTTCCAGCGTTTGCGCTTTTGCGGTTCCTGTATGGTGCAAAATGCCGTCGCGCGTTTCTTCAGAAAGCGACAAGCCCTTACCGCCATTTTCAATAACTTCTACCACACGCACGCTTTGTACGTTATGGCGAAACAAATCAGGCACTTCAGTCGAAAGCGGGTCTATACACAATGTTGCTGCAACGCAATGACGAATTGCCTGTTCACCGGCGTGTCCAAAGGGGGTGTGACCCAAGTCGTGCCCCAGGGCAATAGCTTCTGTTAGATCTTCGTTCAAGCCTAACCCGCGCGCAATAGTTCGCGCAATTTGTGCTACTTCCAGCGTGTGTGTGAGGCGGGTGCGAAAATGGTCACCTTCTACCGCTAAAAACACTTGTGTTTTATGGGAAAGCCGGCGAAAACTTTTGGTGTGCAGAATTTTATCGCGGTCTTTTTGATAGCGGTTGCGAAGCATATCGGGGTGAAACGAGGCGCTGGCGTGGGTGCTAGAAGAAAAGGAAGCGGCATCGGGTGAGAGCAGCTTGCTGTGCTCGTTTTCGTATGCTTCTCTGGTA
This sequence comes from Hallerella sp., assembly GCA_963607695.1. Classification (GTDB taxonomy): domain Bacteria; phylum Actinomycetota; class Coriobacteriia; order Coriobacteriales; family Eggerthellaceae; genus CAKUOV01. The sequence continues at coordinate 4,926 of CAVDDP010000106.1, read as the reverse complement.
ACCACTCTCATAGCTGCGCCCCTTCCCTTTGAGTTTTTTAGCGCTGCGCCAGCCCTGCAACATCTTTTGCCTGATACACGCCGCACTCGGTAATAAAGCCTGCAATAAGTTCACCGGGTGTTACATCAAAGGCGGGGTTATACACGCCTACCCCTTTAATTTCCTGCGGAAGCACTTCGCTTGCGGCGCGCTGTTCAATGGGAATTTCCGCCCCTGTTTCAAGGGAAAAATCAAAGGTAGATAAGGGAGCTGCCACATAAAACGGAATATGGTGATATTGTGCCAGAACCGCTAACCCATACGTGCCAATTTTATTGGCAGTATCGCCATTTTTTGCAATGCGGTCGGCCCCTACAATCACGCAATCAACCTTGCCTTGCGCCATAAGAGAAGCTGCCATATTGTCACATTGAAGCGTTACCGGCACGCCAGCCTGGGCAAGTTCCCACACCGTTAAGCGTGCCCCCTGCCCTAACGGGCGTGTTTCATCGGCATAAACGTGCTCTACCTTGCCTTGTTCTGCTGCGGCATAAATAACGCCAAGCGCGGTGCCGTAAAACGCCGTGGCAAGGCTTCCAGCGTTGCAATGGGTAAGAATGCGGGCATGTTGCGGAATAAGAGCTACCCCGTTTTGCCCAATAGCTTTATTGGTTGCTACGTCTGCCTCTTCTAAATCTTTCACATAAGCGTAGGCGTTGGTAAGCAGTGCTTCTCCCGCAACCCCGCCCTGCATTTGCGTTTCTGCAAAAGATTGAAGCTTTTGTACCGCCCAGGCAAGATTTACCGCCGTGGGGCGCACCGATGCAATGTGAGCGCACGCTTCCTTAAATTCCTTCAATGAAAACCGGGGGTGTTCTGCCATCCAAAGCACCACCGCAGAAGCTCCCGCCAAGCCAATCGCAGGCGCTCCACGCACTCCCAAGCAGGCAATGGCATTGCAAACATCCTGGCTTTTTTGCGTGGTAATCTCGCGCAATTCCGTTGGCAAAAAGCGCTGGTCAATGTATTTAAATGCAGGTTGGCCACAATCAGTGCGCAAAAGCTCAATGGTTTTGGGAAGCGCTGCTAAATTCAACATACCTATCTCCTTAAAAGAAAAGGGCGCAAGCAATAATTGCATGCGCCCTTTATTGTAGCTGTTATGTTTGAACTAGAAAATAGTTCCCATAAAGCTTTGAGCTGCAATGAAGAGTGGGCTAAAGGTTAACGAGATGATGGTCATCAGGTTAATAAGAATGTTCATGGAAGGACCAGACGTATCCTTGAACGGGTCACCCACGGTATCGCCAACAACAGCAGCTTTGTGAGCTTCAGAACCCTTGCCGCCGTGATTGCCTTGCTCAATATATTTCTTTGCGTTGTCCCAAGCGCCACCAGCGTTTGACATAAACATAGCCAAAAGCATACCAGCAGCAACAGCACCAGCCAAAAAGCCACCAAGCATTTCAGGGCTTAAGCATCCAATAACAATAGGAACAACTACAGCCAAAATGCCCGGAAGCATCATTTGAGAAAGGGCGCTTTGGGTTGAAATGCCAACGCAAGAGTCATATTCAGGCTCGGCGGTACCTTCACGAAGGCCAGGAATTTCACGCAACTGACGACGTACTTCTTCTACCATTGCATGAGCTGCTTTAGAAACAGCGCCCATGGTCAAAGCGGCAAACATAAACGGCATCATAGCGCCAATGAAAATACCGGCAACAACAATGGGGTTCGTAAGAGCCAGGCTGAAGTTTTCAATGGCATGGCTCATGGTTGCCTGATACGACACAAACAAGGAGATTGCAGCCAAGCCAGCAGAGCTAATAGCAAAACCTTTTGCAATCGCAGCAGTGGTGTTGCCTACAGCATCCAAAGAGTCGGTGCGCTCACGAATTTCTTCAGGCAAGCCTGCCATTTCTGCAATGCCACCAGCGTTGTCGGCAACAGGGCCATAAGCGTCTACACCAACGGTAATGGCGGTATTAGAAAGCATGCCGGTTGCAGCTAACGCAACGCCGTACAAACCAATCATAATGCCGTTCAATTCGCCTGATTCTGCAGCACCAGGGAATGCCATATTACCGCACGTATACGCGCCAATAATAGCCAATGCCAACAGAATGATAGGAGCAATGGTAGATTTCATACCAGTTGCCAAGCCCTCAATAATGGCAGTAGCTGCGCCGGTTTCAGCAGACTCAGCAATTTTATGAACGGGGGTATGAGCATCGGAGCAGAAGTATTCGGTAATTTTACCAATAGCCAAGCCTGCTACCAAGCCACACAGAACCGAGCCAAACAAGAAGATAGGCTGCTGGTCGGTTTGACCGTTCCACATAAAGAAAATAACAAAGATGGCGCAAATCTCAATGATGGCTGCCAGGTAGGTACCACGATTTAATGCCTTTGCAAGGTCGGCCCCTTCTTTGGTGCGCACAGCAAACAAACCAATAATAGATGTCAAAATGCCGCATGCCGCAATAATAACAGGAACCAGAATGGCCCAAATGAAGTCGGCATCGCTGAAGTAACCCAGCGCACCAAACGTAGCAGCCAAGATGGCGGGAGCCAAAACGGCGCCGGTGTAAGACTCAAACAAGTCGGCACCCATGCCGGCAACGTCGCCTACGTTATCGCCTACGTTATCGGCAATAGTGGCAGGGTTGCGCGGGTCGTCTTCATCAAGGTCGGCTTCTACTTTACCTACAAGGTCGGCTCCAACGTCGGCTGCCTTGGTGTAAATACCGCCGCCAACACGGGCAAACAAAGCTACCGCAGAAGCACCAGTTGCAAAGCCTTCTACCATGCCCACATTGGTGTGAATAAGTTCCATTTGAGCAGCAACGTCGGCAATGTTAATGTTGCTGTACACCAAAATGATAAGCCACAAAGAAAGGCCCATCAAAGAGAAAGAAGCAACACACAAGCCCATGGTCAAACCAGAACGGAAGCTCACCGTTAACGCTTTTGCAACGGATTCTTCAGCAGCATGAGTAGTGCGCACATTCGCGCGGGTTGCAACATGCATGCCAACGTAACCTGCAGCAGCAGACAAAACGCCGCCAGTTACAAAAGCAAGAGCAGTACGAATATCCAGCGCAACTGCCATAAGAATAGCTACTACCACCATAAAGATAATAAGCAGCTTGTATTCCGAGAACAAAAACGCCTTAGCGCCCTGTTGAATTTTCACCGAAATACTGTTCATTTTTTCGGAACCTGGATCTTGCTTAATTACCCAGGTGCCAAGGTAAGCGGCCACACAAATGCCAATCAAAGCACAAATGGGGGCCATGTATGCTATAGAAGCACTCACCTAAATCCTCCTTTATCGTTCCAACAATACAGGTATTTCCCTTCAACCTGGCATTCTTGGTTGAAGGGAAATAACTTGTCTATTTTAGTCAATTTGCGCCATTTTTAAAGCATTTTTTGTTCATTGCTTCTTCATACAAGACAAATGGAGGAAAAAGTAAGGATTTAAGGGGAATAAGGGGAAGGTATAAGTCGTAAATCAGGGTAAGCGCTGCGTTGAAGAAGCACCGAAGGCAAAGTTGTGCGCGGTTATAAATTATCGCGGCACCACTGAATATTACCCATAACGGTGCGTATGAGTTCATCCGTGGAGTCAAACACCATCATGGGGCGCAAAAAATGTTCGAATTCAAGCACGAGTTTTTGCTCATAGATATCCTGGTCAAAATCAATAAGATGCGCCTCAAGGTTCGCGTGTGCTGCTTCGCCAAAACTGGGTGCTCCCCCCACCGAAACCGCAGCTTTATAGCGCTTGCCGCTCTCAGTGGTGGCGTAAGCGGCATACACCCCTTCGCCCAGCGTGTATTGATTGGTGGGAATGGTAATGTTTGCGGTGCGAAAGCCCATAGTTCGGCCAGCTTGCCTGCCTGTTTCTACCACGCCTTCCAACAAAAACGGGCGCCCCAAAAGCTCATTTGCCTGAGCAATATTGCAACTTTCAAGCAAAGCGCGAATGCGGGAAGAAGTAACCGGCGCTCCTTGCACCTCAAAAAGCTCATGAGCGCATACGTCAAAGCCTAAGGTTTTGCCGCATTCACGCAAATACGTAACGTTTCCCTGCGCTTTTGCGCCAAAGTGAAAGTCGCATCCCACGTGAAGCGCCATGGGGGTGAAGCGCGCAAACGTTTGCTGCACGAAATCAGAAGCGCTTAAAGCAAAAAAGGGCGCGGTGGCAGGTAACACAAGAACGGTGTTTACCCCACACGCATCAAGCGTTTTAAGGCGCCGCTCATTGGTCATGAGCTTTTTCACACGCTCCGGGCAAAAAAGTTCATCGGGGTCTTGCGCGAAGGTAATAACAACGCAGGGTGCGCCACACTCGCTCGCTTGCGTTAGTGCCTGGTCAATAATGAATTGATGCCCCAAATGTACGCCATCATACACGCCAAAAGCGCACACTGCACCTTCCAAAACAGCGCATTCCTGAAAACCCCTGTGAGCACGCACTATCATGCTTGTACCTTTTCGCGCATAACAGGTGGCTTAAAAATACAATCTGCCTTCCACTGTTTTTTCTCACTTTCGTATTGGTAGATTGCAACAAGCGTATTTTGAGAAAGAAGAGCAAGGTATTCACCCTGTTCAGGTGGCCTTGTGCTGGTGTGATAGGTGGGAAAACAGCAATCGCTTGCATGTTCCAACTGGGCAGGTTGCTCCCTTAGAACTAAATCCCCCGCACGCAACGCATTACCGTTCTGAACACGTGCCAGCACGGTATCTTCCACAAAGGCAAAGCGATACCCCAAAAGCGGCAACGGGTCAATAATGCCAGCAGGCGAAAGAAGGTCAAGCTCTTCCAGTTTTACGCAATGCGAGATGGGCAAACAGCCCGACTGAACACGGCGCAAATACGAAACATGTGCAACGGTTCCCAGGGCTTGCCCTAAATCACGCGCAAAAGAGCGC
>CAVDDP010000105.1:0-7455 GCA_963607695.1 Hallerella sp. | reverse complement strand
CTCGATGCTAATAACGCGGCCATTGCGAACGTGCGCTTTTACCGCACAGTTCTGGATGCAAGCACGGCAACTGGTAGCAACAATCTCTTCGGAAGTATCCGAAGCCGCAAGTGCGGGATCTGCTTTCACAAAATTGCCAACTGCTGCAGTTGACGCGCTGAGCGCCGCCGTGGTAGCGGCTGCTACTTTAATAAAGCTTCTACGTGTCAGCGCTGATTGCCTCATATCTTTCCCCTCTCTTTCTTTTCTCTTTGTTTTTACAACTTGCTATGAACAGCCTCAAAGGAATTATTGCGCTATTGTGCTCCCCAACAGCTCTTTTGCTTCCTTTGTGGCGTGCCACCTTCCGTCCCATACCAGGGCATCGGCATCTTCTAGTTTGGAAATGTAATAGGTTGCAGAACACGCTGCTACACCGCGCTCATCCACTTTGCAGGGGTTGCTTGGGTGAGCTTCCAGCTGGTGATACAGGTCATCTTTGCTTGCACCCTCATCCGTTGAACACGCTTTGATAACCAGGCTGTAAATCTCTGCCCATTCGGGTTCTTCTTCGTAAAGCGTTTTGATTTTTGTTTGTGGAGAAATAACCGAAAGAAGTTCTTTGCCTTCTTCGGTTGTTTGCACGTAATAGATTACTATGGCGTCGTCGGAAAGAGATTCATCGTTGCGAAGATCTTCAACGCTTCCCTCATACGGCACGCCGTCAACCTCTATGGTCATAACCAAGCCACCCCGCGCTACCAGGTTAGTAAGCGCGTTTTTGGGGTAGACCGTACACGTTTTGGGAACCGACATTTTTTGAAGTTTGACCGCAAGCTCATCGAAGTCGATGGGCTCTATCGCAGCGGCAAGCGCTGCTTGGTAGTAAAAGCGGTTTGCCGGGTTTTCTGAAATGGAACGATAAAGGTCTACAAAGCGGCCTTCTGAATAAGCATCTGCTTGCGCCATGGAACTGCCCCCTCTTTGTATTCAGGCAAAAGATTTTTGCTGCAAAAAACGGCAAAATTTCTTTTGCTCCCCCCTGAATAAAATATAAGCGGTGCTTGTATTTTGCTTGTACAAAGCGCGCCGCTGCACGCTGCCAAGCCTGCTCAAAGCACTGTTCAATACTATTTACTTTTGAAAAGAATAACATCGTACATATTGCGTTATTTTTTGAGCTATTTTAGGTTTGCGCAGTTCAAGCGCGAGTTATAACGCAATTTGCATTGCATTAATACACTGCTGTATAAACAGCAAATGCTCTTTGAAATGCTGCCCTTATGTCACGTTAAACTCAAAAGCAAAGCGGCAGCAGCGCAGGTATCACAGGCAACGAATCGGCAACAGCAGCACGCGCATCAACGCAAACGCAACAAGCAGCGCAGCCAGCAGCACAGGAACCATCACGTTTATGCAAAGCTCATTTAGAAATTTTGCAGCTGCCTTTAAGCTAACATGCACAGGATAGGCGTTGCGCACTAGCATTTCCCTGTATCGCTGTTTTTATGTTATAACATTATTATGGCTTAATGTATGTTTGCGTGACTCACTACGTGTGCCCTTCTCTCTGCAGACGCAAACCGTCAGAGCAGCCGCGTCTTAACGCTGCAGGAACAACGCTAACGCGGCAAAAAAATAGTTTGACGTTCTTTCTTTGAACCGATAGTCTACAAAAGTTCACTTGTACGTTTTGGCGTTAAAGCACATAAAGAGGTTCCCCATGCTTAGCACCCCCACAGAAAAGCAAACAAAGCGCGTTCTGTACCTGGACTTGCTTACCATACTCTGCTGCTTTGCGGTAATTACCCTGCATTGCAACAGCTATGTGTACTCAAACAACTTTGACGTTGCTTGGGTTCGCTCGCTTGTGGCAGAAGTGCTGTTCTTTTTTGCAGTTCCCTGCTTTTTCATGATGACCGGCGCCAACAATATGGAGTACCGCCGCAAATACACAACCGGCCAATTCCTTAAACGAAGGCTCAAAAAGCTTCTTCTCCCCTTTGTTGCGTGGTCGCTATTTGTCTACCTGTACCACAACGGGCAAAGCGCAAGCCCCCTTGGTTTCTTACAAGCGTTCATGGCAAACGAGATCCTATCCATTTATTGGTTCTTCCCTGCCATTATTTCGCTCACTCTTGCCATGCCGGTGCTTTCGCTTTTGGCAGAGCATGAAGAAGGCGTGCGCTACCTTTGCATTGTTTCGTTCATTTTCATTGCCGTTATTCCGCCCGTGTGCAAAATGCTCCAAATTCCCTGGTCAGAGGCCTTTACTCTGCCGGTTGCAACATACGTGGTAATGTATGCCATGCTTGGCTACTACCTTTCCAGGCACAACCTTCAAAAGAGAACGCGCATTATCATTTACCTTGCAGCGCTTTTCAGCCTTGCGTTGCGCTTCTTCTTCACGTATTTCAACTCAACCGCAGCGGGAACGCTCGATAACACGCTGTTCTCCTATGCCTATTTCACGGGCGTGCTACCCGCAATGGCAGTGTTTTTGCTGTTCAAGAACCACAACTGGGAAAACAGCTTTTTCGCGCGCCATACAAATGCGGTTGTATCCGTTTCAAGCTGCGCCTTTGGCATTTACTTGTTGCACATGCTCTTGTTGCAAGATGTAGTTTTGAGCGCTGGCGTGCTTGGATGGTCCGCTGCAAGCCTAAGGGTACAGATAGCCTGCCCCTTCCTTATATTCTTAGCCTCACTTGCAATTATTTTCATTATGAAGAAGGTCCCCGTGTTGAAGGAACTTGTGCCTTAATGGCAACCAAAGCTACCAGGCTATAACAAAAACATGCTTTATGCGCTATAAACCTGGTTGCCTTCAAAGTACACAGCTATTGGCTTACCTTCGTTGATTTTTGTCTTTTCGCAAGTTGTAATGTCTTTATCGTAAAGAACGAAATCTGCGTACTTTCCTACTTCGATGGAACCACGTTCGGCATCAATCATCAGTTGTTTGGCGCCATTGATAGTCATAATGTTCATGGCTTCTTCAATGCTGACTTCTTCTGATTTATCGTGTTGATATGTTTCAATATCCGGACGGGTATCATTTACAGCAATTTCCATAATGCCACACACCGTAGTTGGCGCGCCACTTGATGCAGGATAGTCTGTAGAAGATGAAACGTTTACGCCATTTTCAAGAAGAGACTTAATTGGATATCCGGAATCAAGTTGCTCCTGCGTTAAAAATTCAAGAGCCGAAGATAGGTTTTCTTTTGGAACAAGTGCGCGCCAATTAATATTTTCAGCCGCGTAGATGTTGTGCTCGCCCATCTTCTTTTTGGCTTCTTCCAAATAATTGCGCCCATGACAAATGCCGTTGTAAACGCCGTCTTTTTTCACGCTTTCAGCGTTAATGTATGCGTCTACAACTTGCTGTATTGCACCATCGCCCTGTGCGTGAACATGCACCGAAAGACCAGCTTCATTAGCAGCTTTTACGATGCTGTTCATGACATCGGTTTCCCAAACTTGAGTCCCGTGAGTTCCGTCTACGTAACCTTCTAACATCCAACCAGACTTTGACTCAACTGCCTCGCCATCGGCAAAAAGTTTAATGGCATTGCACTTAAAATGGTCAGAAGAATAACTCTTCATGCATTCTTCTGCCTTGGTGATTTCTGTCTCCCAATCGTCATAGGAATCTATTTTGTATGAACCAACAGCCATTAATGCAAGGCCGGTCTTTTTGTCGTACGAAGACAGTGCCTCTAACAATTGCGTACCAAAATAGTTAGTCCAACCATCTTGATAGTAGGTATAGCCGCATGCATGAAGCGATTCCTCCATTGCTTGTGCAATTCCATCGTAGTCTGCCTCTTGCACGATGGTTTGAATTGCAACAGCTTTTTTCAAAACATAGTTCATAGCCATATCCGAAGCTAAACCCAAGAGTTCACCGCTTTCATTTTTAGCGAATTCGCCACCAACAATTTCGGTGTTGCTTGTAATGCCAGCTACTTCAAATGCTTTGCTGTTACAGAAGGCATTGTGGCCAGTATTGTCAACAATAAACATTACTCTATCTGCGCAAATGGCATCAAGTTGGCTTTTCATGTCGATGGTTGCCTTGGTATTTATCATGGCAACGTTATCCCAGCCATAGGTGTAATAAACGCTTTTGTCAGGATTGTTTTCTACGTATTTTTTAACATTTGCAACAATTTCTTCTTCGGTAGACCCCGCTACCGACAAGCCGAGTTTTCCTAACAAACCGGCAGCAACATAGTGGCCGTGGCCTTCAGTTGCACCTGCCATAACAAGACCTTTGTCGCGATGATCAACAATGGTAGTAGAACCTTCCTTGATGAATTCTTCCACGCCATCTTCGCTACCAACAAAAATATATTTGCCGTCTTTGATTGCAACAGCTTGCGCATAATCGTTTGAGGCGTTTGAGGTATAGATTTTGCCGTACACAACAGTGTTGGCAACGGTGCTTGCGCTCTCTGAATGAGACTGCGCCGATGAGCACCCCGCCAGCCCACCAAGAGCAATGCTTGCACCAGCAACTCCAGCAATTTTTACGAATTTTCTTCTTGAAATACTTCCCATAAACCCTGACCCTTTCTGTTACGTACAAGCATTATGTACAGACAATCAAAAACTTACGTATACATCTTTCCACTACCAAGCCACTAAACATCAAGGCTATCTGGATTCAACAAAAAATCAAATAGCCCCATGGTAACAATGCCAAATTCATCGCGCGTAGTATTCACAACATCCTTAACGATGATAATCTTTTTGAAGCTATCACTTATGCGCCGAAGCGACGCAGATTCCTGTTCCCGCTTGGCAACATCTGATAGCGCATATGCGAACTGAATGTAATAACGTTTAGAGCCACGATTAGCAACAAAATCAACCTCAAGAGAACTTGTTGCCTTCTTGCCTTCACTATTAATATATCGCCCGTTCACAAGGCCTACGTCAACAGAAAAGCCACGCGCTCGAAGCTCGTTGTAAATGATGTTTTCCATCAAATGAGTTTCCTCAACCTGTCTAAAATTAAGACGGGCGTTGCGCAAACCAACATCTTCAAAGTAGTACTTAGCTGGTGCACCAATGTATTTTCTGCCTTTGATGTCGTAACGCTTTGCCTCGTTCACCAGGAATGCGTCTTCCAGATAACCTATATAAGACCTAATTGTTGCGGTACTTATGTTTGAATGCAAAGAGCTTTTAAATGTTGCCTGTATTTTTGAAGCATTGGTGAGCGAACCTATGGTAGACGCTAAAACATTCACAAGATCTTCCAGCTCTTGCGTTTTGCGCAAACCGTTACGTTCTACGATGTCTTTAATATAGGTTTCTTCAAAAAGATTGGAAAGATAGGTAGCTTTTTGCTCTTCAGATGTCATAGTTGCCACTAAGGGAAGCCCACCATACTCAACATAATCTGCCCAGGCGCGCTGTTCTCCATCGTTTCGCACCTGCATAAACTCTGCAAAGGTAAGCGGGAAAATATGAACTTCATCCCCACGTCCTCGAAACTCTGTGATTATGTCTTTTGAGAGAAATTTTGAGTTCGATCCCGTTACATAGACGTCAACATATGGATTTACAAGCAGCTCATTGAGCACCTCAACAAAATCTTGAAGCAGCTGAACCTCATCAAGAAGGACATAATGCATGTTTGAATCTATGATTTTATTGTTTATGTAGTCAAGCATTACATCTGGGTCTCTTAGCTTCCTTGCACTGCGAAGGTCTAGCTGAGCTGTTATAACATGGTCATCTGCAACCCCGGCTTCTCGAAGGTGCTCTCTAAAAAGGTTGAACACAAGATACGACTTGCCGCATCTACGAATTCCCGTTACAACTTTGATAAGCTTATTGTGCTTTCGCTCAATGAGTGCATTAAGGTATTTATTACGTTGTATTTCCATAGTTACCTAGCAATTCTATTTACCAAAATACGTCCAAGGACGTAAATAAGTAAATAGATTGTAACAATACAAGCCGTCAAAAGCAACGCTATAACGCTATGCACCACGGAAGCGTGCTGTCTCTCACAAATTAAAAGCAAAGGAAGAGATCATTAGTGTTCTTACACTAGGAAGAACACTTGACTCATGAGTCACGGCCCCCACGAAAGGAGTCTTATGTCAACCGTTGATGAAATCAAAGCACTCAAAGAATTGCTAGATGCAGGTGCTATAACCCAAGAAGAATTTGATGCCAAAAAGAAATCACTCTTGGGACTGTAGCGACTAAAGCAAACAGGCAATGTTGCCATCAATAGCTTAACCACACATGAACCACCACTTAAAAATGGTGGTTCATGTTTTGTGTAGAACGATGTCGCCTATGCCCATTGGCCAACGTCGCGAATCCTTGTTCCACTTACTGCACTCCAATCTGGCAAATCAGCTTGGTTTTACACATTTCATAAAAATGAAATATAGCTGTACTTAATTGACTCTTTTCAAAAATCTTAACGTACGTTAATATATTAGCAGTAAAACAAAAACATAAACGAACGTTTATATATAAGCGACAATAAGAACAACATTAACGAACGTTAAAAGAGGGGCCATGATTATTCACACGTCAAAAGATTTTGGCGATGCCATTCGCAGCCGCAGAAAAGAGCTTGGTTACACGCAAGCAACTCTTGCAAGCTTTTGCGGGTGTTCTACCGTATTTCTTTCTGCTCTAGAAAACGGCAAACAAACAGCAGAGCTCGAGCGCGCCTTGCGTGTTGCAAACACACTTGGCCTTGACATTTCACTTGACCCAAGGGAAGCTAGGTAGTGCAATGGAGTTAAATGTATACGTTGAATATCTTGGGCGAGAGCTTCTTGCGGGAACCATTGATACATCACAGGAAGAAAATGAGGGCTTTCAATACTCTAACGAGTGGCTGGAAAGCGGTCCAAATCGTCCGTTGTCGCTATCACTGCCACTTCAGCAGCAACGTTTCGGCGCAAGGCAGATTCGTCCTTATTTTGACGGGCTCCTTCCTGAAGGAACACCTAGAAGTAGCATTGCCAGGCAACTTCATGTATCAAGCCGCGCTTATGTCAAAATTCTTGCAGGTATTGGGTGGGAATGTATAGGCGCTGTGTCTATACACGGTGAAGGTGCTCGTCCAAAGCAAGGTTATGAAAAGCTGTCGGAAGAATCCTTTAACGAAATAATCGCATCACTTGTAAAGGCGGGCGCATGGGAAGATGGCCAAACCAGGTTTTCTCTTGCTGGAGCTCAGCCTAAGGTATCTCTTTATCGCGAACCTTCTTCGGCGTCAACAAATGCCAGCAATTGGTTTAAACCTGTTGGCGGTGCACCCTCCACCCACATCATAAAACCAGCAAGCCCGCGTTTTTCAGATGCAGCAACAAATGAAGCGCTTTGCACAATTGCGGCTGGCAAATGCGGAATCGATGTTCCAAACGTTAAGCTCATTGAAGGAGAAATTCCTTGCATTTGCACACAAAGATTCGACAGAGCGTTCGATTC
>CAVDDP010000104.1:0-7496 GCA_963607695.1 Hallerella sp. | reverse complement strand
GCTTACATCTTAAGCGTGGTGGTTGAATTCCCCTCCGAAGGCGATGAAGCGGCATACACGTTTGATAATGCGCAGGTGCAAGCGCAAAACGTGACAGCCGCAATTCAGGGAGCAACGGGCTTCAATGCGCCATACGAAAACCTGTGCGCTTACTATCAGCGCTCGTCATACGGCAAGCTTACCATTGGCAACCGCGGCATAACGTATGTGGTTCAGGCGCAACATTCGCGCAGCTTTTACACCGCCGCTCGCGATTCGCTTTTCTATGAAGTTGCTACCACACTTGACACCCAATACAACGTTGACTTTACGCAATACGACGGCAACAACGATGGCTACGTAGACGGAATATACATTGTTTTCGCAGGTCAAAACACCGGTTGGGGAAGTACCTGGTGGCCAAGCCAGTATGCCATGAATGATAGCTCCTATACCTACGACGGTTTGAAATTGCGCAGCACCGTGCTTATTGATGCCATGGGTAGCGAAGATAAAGTGTCTACCCTTATTCACGAAACAGGGCACGTACTGGGCCTGGAAGATTATTACAGTTACGAAAACAGAACCAGTGGTCTTAACACGGTGGATATGATGAACAACAGCGCGGGCGACCACAACGCCTTCTCAAAGTGGCTGTTGGGCTGGATAGACGATAGTCAAATCACGCGTGTTGCGGTAACGGAAAACGGCATAAAGGTGCGCCGCGGCACGGGCAAGGTACAAACGTTTGAAACCACCACAACGCAGGATATCAGTGCCTTCACCAGTAATACCTTAACAGAGGGTGGCAACTTTATTGCGGTTTCTAACGATGAGTCAATTTTGAGCGGCCCGCTTTTCTCCTCGTTTTACCTGCTGCAATATGACCAGGTTGCCGGCAATCAAGACTATTACTTCTTTAGCAAAAAGCTTGTGCCCGGTTTGCGTGTGTATCGCGTGCAGGCGGGGCTTGACATTACGGGGTATCATTTTGCGAAGTCAAACGGGTATGCAACGGCGCAGCACGATTTGTTTATAGAATCGGTGCGCCCTTCGGATGGCGGCGCAACCTACGAGCTGGGTGACGCGTTTCACACGGGGGCAGAGCTGGGAACATATACCACGCCTTCTACCAACTTTCATGAGGATTACTCCGGTTACACGGGCATTCATATGGTGGTGACTTCTGCCGACAATGCCGAAAGCGGCAGCGTAACGTTTACGCGCGATGAGCAGCCGCCCGAGGTGGCGTTTACCATAACGCCCACGTCAAGCGCTGGCATTTTAGATAACGATGTGTGTGAGTTCACGCTTTCGAATGTGGTGGATCAATCGCTGGGAGTAACGGGCGTTCAACTGGTGATAGATGGGCAAACGTATTACCCTTATGCGCATGTGACCAACCGCACGTTGCGGGTATCGTTTAACTTGCCAGAAGGTACCATCAAGCAAAATTCCACCTGTGAAATGGTGTTTCCTGAAGGAATGTTCACCACATTTGGCAAAACAATGCCTGAAGTGCGGGTATCGCTTTCGCCCCGTTCTCCGCTTGTGGAAACAAACGAGCACGGCACGTACGAGAATAGCACGCATGATTCGTACGGAACCGCAAGTTTGCTTTCCAATGTGGTAAGCGTAGGCGGCAAAAAAGTTGCGGTTCAGGCACAGCCTGCGGGCATGACCGGCTTTGCGCTCAAGCTGCTTACGTTTTCTGAAGATGGCTCAAGCGTTGAGACCTGCGCTGTAGAGAATGCGAATATTGAAAACGCGGTGCTTTACTCGGTGCAGGCATTTGCCACGGAAAACGGCAACGTGCTGGCGTATGTTTATGGCTCTACGTTTGGTCAGAGTAAAACGGTTGAAATGCTGTATTGGATTGATTCAACAACAGGCGCGGTTACAAAGTCACGCACGTTAAACTCTTTGGTCACGCCTATTGTTATGCCGCTTGGAAATGGCGCGGCAGTAACTACAAATACCACCACCGTTGGCACCGGTAAATTGGTAATTTGGGCGCGTTCTACAAACGAATATGCCGATATTTATATAACCATGCATGCCACGAATTTTTATGCCTCGGGAGATGGGCGTATGGTAACTGCCAATTACAACGCAGGCACTGCAGGTCAGGTAAGTATTTACTCCGCAGATCAAATAAAGCAAATTTCCGTGAGCACTGCCTATGAAGAAGTGACCCCCGACATTTCGCTGGAAGTTCCTGCAAGCGATTCAATAGAAGACGTAAAAGTGAATGGCCAGCACGTTTACGTGCTTACGCGCACTACCACAGGTGGCGTGTCTACGCTTGCGGTTCATACGTTTGACTTAAACGGCACGTTGCAAAATACCGTAACTATTGAAGGTAGCAGAGCGTCAGGCGAAACGAAATCGTCGCTGGTCTTTGGCGAAAACGGTGCATTTGCAATTACTACGGCAAGTGCTTCTACCAGCGTACTTTCTTCTAATGCGAAAGAGATTGCGGTGGTGGCGTCGGACGGTACTTTCGCGGGCTATCGTTCTTCCGTGAGCAGTGACCAGGTATTTTTTGCAGATGAGCGCCTTTATGTGGTAAGCCAGAGCACAAACAGTAGCACTAATACCACTTCGGTGAATTGGAAACGCACGGCAGCGCTTGATGTGGCGCAAGCAGAGCCGCTGCCGCCTAGCGGCGATGGCGGCGATGGCGACACTGGCGGCGGCGAAGGTGCCGGTGGCGCTGATAGCAGTGAAGGCGCTGGTGGCAGCGCCGGCGCAAGCGGTGCGGATAGCGGCAAACTGGCAGAAACGGGCGATACGGTTGGTGGTATAGCGGTGTTGTGCTGCGGTAGTGCGCTTTTGGCGTGCTGTGTTTTGGTAAGAAGCACCCACGTAAGAAGCGTGAAGGCGCGTAAGCGGCAGTAAGAAACGCCAGTTTAAGCGTGCTTGCTTGCAAATGCGTTCAAGATAATGCCATGTAGAATGTCGGTTTCGCTGGCGGTAAAGGAAGAAACGCCTGCAGCGCGCAAAACTTCTTGCTGAATGATAAGCCCCGCATTAATAACGCTTGCGCGTTGCGGTTGCAAACCAACGCGATGCATGCGTTGCTCAAGGGTAAGTTGCGACAGCTCGCAAAACAGCTGGTCAAGCTCGTCTTTCGTAACAACTGCACCATGAACACGTTGGGGGTCGTACACTTTCATGCACTCTTTCATGGAAACAATGCTGGTGGCTGTTCCTGCTACAGAAACAATGCGTGCGCCTGAAAAACCTGCTTGTTGTATTTGCTGGAAATAGGGTTGCAGCTGCTCACGCGTCCATGCGCGTGCAGCTTCTACTTCTGCGGCATTTAAGGGGTCGCAGCTTAGGAAGCGCTCGGTCATGCGGCGGCATCCAATGTTGAAGGAATGCGCGAAAACAGGCGCTTGACCTGCTGTTCCTGCAATTACTTCGGTGGAGCCTCCGCCAATGTCGGTCACGATTAAAGGCTGCCCCGCAAAGCTGGCGCTGGCACCCATAAAGCTTAAAGCCGCTTCTTTTTCACCAGGGATAATGGAAAGGGTAACGCCCATTGCCGCCAGACCGGCGGCAAAATCGGCGGCGTTTTGTGCGTCACGTGCCGCCGAGGTTGCCATAGCAACAAGAGGCATTGCAGTGGTGCTGCCCTCAAAGCTTTTTATTACTTCCAGAAAGTCGCGCACGGTGCTAAAAACACGCTCCATTGCTTCGGGCTTTAAAACACCTGTTGCGTCTACCTCTTCGCCAAGATTTGTTATAACGGCGCGTTTTGCCAGGGGGCGCACTTCAACGCCATTGCATTGCGCCACTAAAAGCCGGCACGTAACGGTACCTATATCTATTGCGGCGAAGCGTTGGAATTCGTTTTGCCCACATTCGGGCTGTTCAGAAGTACAATCCACGGCTACTCAACCCCAAAAAGCGGGTCAAGAATTACGGAGTACCAGGTTTCAGGGGCTTCTACACTTCCGCGTTTAATGGAAAGGTTGGTGTCGGCAATGGTGTCATCCTCGGGCAAGCCATATACCAAAACAGAGTTTTCACCCTCGTTGACCCAGCCGTATTTGTCGTGAGCCATTTCCTCAACGCCGGCGTTCGATTGCAAATAGTCGCGCGTTGAAGCAAGCTCGCTATTTCGCTCTACAACGGCATCGTATTCCGCTTGCACCTGGTCAAGATAGCGCATTTCCTGGTAATACTGCTTGGCGGCAGGGTACATAAAGGTACACGCAATAACCAGGCAGGCGGCAACGCTTAAGGCTGCAACGCGGCGCGATGTTCCAAAAAGAGTTTGTGCAATGCGTACGAACACGTTGCCTACAGCGTTTAGTGCATTTCCTGCGGCGGAAGTAGTGCGCTCTGAGCCACTGGAAGCATGCTCTGTTTTGTTTGAGCTATGATTTGCTGCGCCTGCAAAGTGGCTTGCAGCGCTAGCAAAGCCTGCTGCTACACCTGCGGAATAGGAAGCCGTGCCTGGCAGGTGCGTAGTTGCATGTTTTCCGTAGTGAGCTGCCGATGCGCTTGATTGCAAGCGTTGCGCGTGGCGCTGCACGCGGCCCATCTCGCCTTTGTATACGGCAGCGCGCGGCCCTGCGTTGGTGGCGCTTTGTGCGTTGCCAAATTGAGCAGCAAATGCTTTGCTCGCTTTTTCTTTGGTGCGTTTGCGCTTAAAGCTCGCAAATTTTTGCGCAAGGCTGTTCTTGTGCGCTTTGTTTTGAGCCGTGCTCTCTTCGCCCTCTTCGTTTGCTTCGGCGTCTTCTTCACGCAGAAAATCGTCGTAAGATATAATGCCTGGTCGCGGGTGCTGTGAAGAGCGTGAAGCATGCGAAACTTGCGAAGTGCGCGAAGTGCGCGAAACCTGCGAAGCAGTATCTTCCTCACGTGCTTTCCAGGGCTCGCTATCCCACGCGATGCTGGCAAAATCAAAGTGCGACGCGCCGGTGGCATAAGAAGGCACGTTAGGGTGAGTAGCGCGCTTCACGTTGCCTGGGTTCAGGCTGTTTGAACTCACGCTGCCTAAGCTTACGCTGCCTGAACGGAAATTCCCTGAATCAAAGCTGCCTGAATAGCGGTCTTTTGAAGGAAAACCACCCGAATACAATGATTCCAGGCTCTTTGAAGAAGAGCTTTTCAAAGGGGAATAACTCAAAGAATCGCTGCTCAGGCGGGAATCCTTTTGAGCAAAACGAGAGCCTGCGTAGCTTTTTGAGTTGTAGGTATTTTGTGGCACGCTCTTTTGCGCACGCACTGCTTTTTGCGCGTTTGCGCTGGTGTTGCGTTTCGCTTTATCAAACGACAATATGTTCGCTTGCTGTGCCAAGAAAAAGCCCCTTTTTGCATTGTGGTTCGTTTAAATAGTGTGTGTAATGCAAGAGCGGTCTAAGAATACCACAGGCGTACGCTTTTTGCAGCGAACCACAGCGAATTCACGCGAATTTCCGCGCAATTGCATGATTGGTGGCAAAGGCGCCCCTCAATTTCTTCTTTCCCTTTATTGAAAACCTAAAGCACTGTAATACAATACGCTACTTGGACGAACGCATTTCTTTATGTTAAAAACCACGGGAAGGATCATGCGGTGAGCACGAAAGACGCAAACGCCAAACACACGAACTCCGAAAATACGCTGCCGAACGCCTCTTTGCAGCCAGAGCTTGTAAACAAATATATTGCGCATAACTACTCGGAAATAACGCGACGCAGCTTTTTGCGCTATGCGGGAATTGGCGTGGGTGCCGTGCTTCTTGCCAGCCCTACCTGTGCTTTTGCCACCGATGATACCGAAGAGGAAGAGCCTCTTGATGCGCTTGAACAGCAAAGCGGCGCGGCGGATCGTATTACAGGCACTTTCAAGTATGGTGGTGCCCCGGATACTTCAAAATTCATATTTGACCCTTCCTTCTTCAAAGATTCTTCCTTTACCTTTAGCAATCAGCTTGCTACGTTTGCCTGCTGCTTGTCTCTTGCGGCCTACGGAGCAAACGACGATATTAGTAAGTATGAAGAGTCACCCAAATATGCAAAAGAGTTCTACAGCAAGTTGAATTTTAATGACGTTACGTGCAACGATTACTATACAAAGCAAACCGAGCACCATTCTATTGGGGTGATATGCGGGCACCGCACCATTACGGTGGACAATCAAAACTATGAACTGGTGATGATGGGCATTCGTGGTGCCAATTATTTCTTTGAATGGTGCGGAAACCTTGCCGCTGGTAAAGAGAATGATCATCAGGGCTTTACCATGGCAGCAAACAAATCCTTAGACTTCCTTAAGAATTACGTGAGTGAAAAAGTTCCCACCGACAATCCGCTCAAAATTCTTATTTCGGGCTTTTCGCGCTCGTCTGCTGTGGCTAACATGGTTGGTGGTCTTTTGGTTAGAACTGCGCACAACGAAAAACTTCCCTGTGGGGCTGAACAAAACGCCGGTGATAACAGCAAAGGGTTCTACTTTGGTGGCAAGCCTTTTCCTAACACCAATTTGAAATTTCCCTTCCCGAAGCACGAGGTGTACCAAAAAGATTTGTACGTTTACGGCTACGAGGTGCCTTCGGGTGCCTGCAACAGCGCAAGCGCCGATAAAGAACTTCTGGATTCGTGGAGCCGCTCTTATAAGATGAACCCGTTTGGCAATGCGCATAGTATTGTTAACCCGTGTGACCTGATACCTAAAGTTATGCCTGTTCAGTGGTCTTTTGGCCGCTTTGGTGTTGACCACTTGCTTCCACGCCCCAGCGACTCTAACTATAAATCGGCGCGCGATGCCATGCTAACGTTTGCAAAAGCAATAAACGCTAACTTCCCTTCACGTTATCCTGTTGATTCTTTTGATCACATGGACATGACCATGGACGCGTTTTTTAACACCATGATTGACAAGCTGGTGCACGACCTTACGGGCAGCAGGCCAACGTATAATCGCGATTACGAAACTCCGCTGGTAGATTTAATGGATTACATGGTGGCGGGAAAGATTTATAAAATACAGAAAGTTTCATCAAAATCGCTGTTCAAAGCATGGATTTGGTCTGATATTATTTCGGAAGCTCTTGGTGATTTGCTGGTTCCGGGGCTGGGTCTTTTGGATTTGATACGCCTTGCTTTTAAGTATTTCACCGACTCGCTGATAACTGATCTTCTTGACACTATAGTTACCAAGCTTCGAGTTCTTGGTCTTGAATGGGGCGACGACGAGAAAAAGCTTTACAACGAGCTTCGGCGCATTTGCCCCATGATTCAGAAGTTTGCGCGGCACAACCTTAGCTTAACGGTTGCCATAGCAAAAACGTTCATGAGCGATGCGAACACCATGCAGGTTCACAGCGGAACCTTGTGCTTGGCGTGGATGCAGTCCAACGACTCCAATTACAATAGCTCGAACAGCACAAACGCGTTGCTGGAGGCAGGTAGTGCAGCTGCGCTTGGCAACGAACTTGCGGCGCAGGAAGGCGAAGGCACGGGCGAAGGCACGGGCACGGGCGCAGGCACGGGCGCAGGCGAAGGCGCAGGGCAAACAC
>CAVDDP010000103.1:0-7507 GCA_963607695.1 Hallerella sp. | reverse complement strand
GCAACCTCCCTTTTCTTGAACAACAAGAAAGGGGAGGTTTTTTCGTTTGCAGTGTCTTTAGAATGATGCGCGGCTAGCATTCGGAAAAAACTGTCCATGTCCAGTAAATTGCGGATAGAGGAACTAACTTCATTGCAGGCATGTCTATTGTGATTGCGGCCAGATTATGGCCATACTGCGGCCACACTACGGTCAGGTTCACGACAATTGCGGACAAAATGAAACAATTGCGGCCAAATCTTGCGTAATCGCGGACAAAATCGTTATAATTGCGGTCAAAAGCAAAAATATTGTCCGCAATCAAAGTGTTTGTGGTGCGCTTGACCGCAATAAAAATCCAGAACACTTATCGATACTCAGTAGGAAAAAGGGGAAGCTATGGACAAGTGGTTACTCAGCCAATTGCAACAAGGCGAAGGACTAGGAACTGAATTCAAAAGATGTGGATCGCTTCCAGAAAAGGATACTTTTGAAACAATTTGCTCGTTTGCAAATAGACAGGGCGGCCACATCCTTCTTGGTGTTAACGATGATGGCACCATTAGCGGCGTTCCAGAAACATTGGCAAAAGAAATTGAGCGCAATATTGTGAACATAACAAGTAACCCAAATATGTTCAATACTGCTCCGAGCCTTGAGTTTACTCAGATTGCATGCGATGAAAAGCTTGTTATTGATGTTTGGGTTCCTATGGGACCAAGCGTTTACCGTTTCAAAGGGGCAGTTTATGACCGTGTGGCAGATGTTGACATCAAGCTGAAAGGAGATGACCAACTTTCGGCGCTGTATCTTCGAAAACAAAATATCTACACTGAACAGCGCGTGTATCCCTATGTGACAATGGGTGACCTTGACATGACAGTTATGGCTAAAGCAAAGCAGATGATTAGGGCAAATAGACCTGACCACCCCTGGCTTAGCCTTTCTGATGATGAATTTTTAAGGGTAGCAAGGCTTCGAACCAAAGATTTTCAAACAGGTGTGGAAGGCATTAACTTAGCTGGTGTGATGCTTTTGGGCAAAGATGACACGATACGAGGGGTTTGTCCAGCGTATCGTACCGATGCAATTTTGCGCAATCAAGACTCAAACCGCTACGATGACCGTCAGGTTGTGGCAACAAACCTTATTGATTCTTATTATGAGCTCGTTGGTTTTTGCAAGCGATGGCTTCCCGATAAGTTTACGCTAAACGGGGATCAAAGAGTTAGCGTGCGTGACATTATTGTCAGAGAGCTGGTGTCAAACACGCTTATTCATAGAGAATATTCAAGTCCTTATATTTCGCAGCTTGTCATTAGCCCAAGAGGGCTTGAGACCAAAAATGCAAGCCGCTGCTTGTTTTCAGGGGCGGTAACGCCAAATGGATTTTCGCCAACACCAAAAAATCCAATCATTGCAGATTTCTTTGTTCAAATAGGGCTTGCAGAAGAACTTGGAAGCGGAACGCGCAAATTATACGAGTGCTCTAAGCTCTACACAGGTACAGAGCCATTGCTTTGCGACGGAGATTTCTTCGAAGCATTTGTAGCGGTTCCGCAGGTGGCTTACGCTGAAGCGGTGCCTAGCGGCAGTGAAGGCGTGCCCGGCGGCGGTGAAGGCGTGCGCGAAGAGCTATCGTACGAAAATAAAAACGTATTGGCGCCTTTGGTAGATAAAAACACGCATGTCAAGACAAAGGCACAAGCATTCGAAGAATGTATTTTTGACTTGTTAACGAAACAGAAAAGCATAACAAGCGGCGATGTTGCCAAGGCGTGCGGGATAAGCCAACGTGGTGCTAGAAGGCATCTTTCTTCTATGGTGAACGCGGGTACTTTGAAAGCAGAGCGGCAAGGGCGCGCAATAGCATATTCAAGGAACTGTCAGGATAGTTAGTTGCTAGCAGGCTGAAGAGGGCGTTGTATGGCACCTCCATTATTTTCTCTTGCAGTGTCTTTAAAATGACGCAAGTCAAAAATGACGCTAACCCAAAGTGTGGTTATGTTTTAGCATAAATTATTACAAAACCAAGGAGGCGCACCGCGCATCTTATCCACACACATTAATTTGAATTATTGGCGCTCAGGCTTTGAATGGCAGATAAGTCGGTGGCGCTATAGGGCGTTCCATCTTCATAGAAAAGGCCGTTGAAGGTGCCGTTAGCGCGCTGGGTGGGTAAGTAAGCCGGTTTTACCTTTAAACACCAGAAGAAGCTGCAAACGTTATTCTCTTTGATAGTGGGAGCAAGCGAGCTGTAATCAGGCGTTTTATCACCTTCAGGAATAGATGCGGCGCCCCAGCCACCACCGCTTGTGCGCACTCTTTGCCATTCAGTAAGCCACTGCGGGCGCCCGGCTGCCCAGGCAAAGAAGTTTCCTATCTTGCATTCAATATCCATGCGCCAGGTAGCGTTGGGGAAGTTATCATGATACTGATAAATATCCAGCTGACCTGCGAAAAGAATATTATGGAATATGGTGAGCTGGCCCATAGTAAGCGGTACGCTTCCACCTTTTGCCCGGCAAAGCTTAAGAGCGTATTGGGCAAAATCAATGTTTCCGCTTAAGAGATGCGGCTCATTCATAACTTCAATGGCCAAAAGCCTGGTATCGCTGCCATAAACTGCCATGAATGCGTTTACATACTCATCAACTTCTTGGAAACGCGTACTGTCATGTTGAATGGCTCTGCACGGGCTACATACGCAAAAGCCATCGGCATCCGTGGAGGCATTACGGTTTTCCTCTGTGTTGTCTACGCCACAGTCTTCAAAGAGAATTGGCATGATGCGGATTCCATAGGTTTCTGCACGTGTAACAAAGTCTTCGAATTTTGTTATGAAGCCAGCTGGATCTTCCAGCCAGTATTCGTAGCTGGTAAAAACACGCAGCCCATTTAAGCCTGCAGACTGAGCCAGGCTTAAGTCACGGTCGGTTTCTTCTTCACTGTAATCACGCCACATCTGATAAGCGTTATAGGCATTTGATGGCACATAGATGGCGCCCGTTATTCTGCTATCATAGTTAGCATTTGTTTCCTGCGCGTAGGTGTATACCGTGGTAGTACTCAGACGATTGGCAGCTATAAAGTAAATGCTTCCCAAAAGAAGTACCGCCAGAAGAATTCCCAGCAGAATGCCTATCACTTTGAGCAGAATTTTGAGTATTTTTACCAGTAATTTCATGAGTCCACAGTATAGCTTAAATCTGGTTTTTGCCCCTGGCTTTATTGCTGCCTTAAACATTCCAAGGAGCACGCTTAACGATAGGTTAAAGAACCTTGTGGCTGATTATTGCCAATTTCCCCAAGTTTAAAGCGTGTACCAGCGCAAATGCGTGTATAATACTGGTACGCATATCATAATTGCGTGCTGCACTAAAGTTTCACCCCGTAGTTTCACCACAAACAAAAGGAGTTGAACGAAATGTCTTTTACGCAAGCTTCTTCTTCGCTTTCAAGCGCTTTACCTCTCCACGCCCGTAAATGCGTCTGCTCCCTTTCGTGTTCGCTCGCACTCCTGATAACAGCAGCGCTTGCTGCAGGCGTGCTTGCTATGGGTACGCTGCTTGCAGGCACAATCTTCCCCGTGCAAGCCTTTGCCGAAACGGGGGATGGTCAAGGCCAAACAAATAGCCCGTACAACCACGAAATTACGCTTGCACCGGGCTCGCAAACAGACGTTACCAAAGCCGAGACGGCAACACTCTACATCATTGACAAGGCTGGCTCATACACCTTAAGCGGCCAAACATGCAGCGCGCACGTTACCGTTAGAACGGGTGACGTTAAACTTTATCTTGCAGATGGTCTTTCTATTACTCCTGATTACACGTCGCTTGCTTCAGGCAGCAATTGTCCTGCCATCAACATTGAAAAGTTTGACGGAACCGTTGAAATTATCAGCAAAGCAAAAGCATCTATAAAGCTTGAGAGCTTCCAACACTCCGCTGCCATTCAGAAAAACAATCTAGAGTCGCAGCTCGTGTTCAAAACCGAAGATGAGGCGAACCCTGGCACCATTTACGCCATTGCCGACTGGTATGGTTATTCCGCAGGCATCGGCGCTAAAGATACGGGGCTCATTCGCAATGAAAGCTATACAGGTAACATCGTATTTGAAAGCGGAAAAATTCATGCAGAAGGTGGAAGTCACGCCGCGGGAATTGGTGGGGGAAGATCAACCCTTGTTGTTAAAGACATCACCATAAAAGGATCGGCCAATGTTACCGCGTATGGCAGCACTTTTGGCGCCGGTATAGGCAGCGGCTGTTCGTGCGAAGAACTTGACGGTATAAACATTGAAGGTGGCACCGTTAAGGCTATTGTTTCCAGTAAATACAACTATGGCGGCGCGGGCATTGGCTATGGCGGTTGGGATAGCGGCAACGTAAAGTACGGAACCATCACCATTTCAGGCGGTACGGTAACTGCTCAAGGTGGGTCATGTGGTGCGGGAATTGGTGGCGGCAGCAAGTCGTGCCCTGAGAAAATTCTTATCACGGGCGGTACGGTGAAAGCATCGTCAAGCCGTCTTGGCTGCGGTATTGGCAGCGGCGGTTTTCCTGTTATCAACAGCGCAATCGAAGCTGATAATTCGCTGGAAGAAGAAAAAGTCTCAGCGGAAAACGCCGAAACAGGAAATGAATCTCCTGGCTGGTATGCATCCTATGTGGAAGCAATCGAAAACGGTAACACTGCTACGAATGAAGATGTTGAACCAAACGCAATGAATTGCCAAAGCATTGAAATCACTGGGGGAGACATCACCGCAACAGGCGGTGACTATTGCGGCGCGGTAGGTATTGGCAATTCCAGCGAGTCTGATGGCACCCAAAACATTTCCATCAAAGGCGGCATTGTTCGTGCATACAGTGGTAAGTGTGACGGCGGAAACTACACTTACGCCATTGGCGGCGGGTCAAAAACCTGTCTGACTTCTAAGATTCATGTTTCTATAGATATTTCAGGCGGAACAATCTACGCACAGCATTCCTCCAAAAAAGGAGCCGCGTTTGGCTCATTTGACACCTTGTTCCAAAGCCCCAGCAAGTTTTTGAAATGTACCATAAGCGGCGGCTCCATTCTGTATGACAAAGACAACAAGGTGGGCACATTTCAGGTAACGCCTGTAGACATTAACGGCTACGACGTTTCACCACACACCGTGAAACTTAAAGGCCTCACTGGCACTGCTAAAAACCCCACGCGCATTGATTTGACCAATACAGAAACGCTTTATGTGGGGGTAGGTTATCAGTACAGCACAAAAAACACTACGGCCTTAAGCATGGCGGATATTTCCGGGTCCGGCAGTGAAGAGGTAGTGTTTTGCCCCTGGTTTGTTGACAGTGGCTCGCTTTGGCGGATTACTTTTAAAACACCCGAAGGCGAAGTTCAATACTCACGCAGTTTTGCTACGGAATATTCGGAAGACTTCTACCCGCAAACCAACATTACGCTTGATGCCAGCAAACAGTATGGCGAAGACGGGTGCACCGTGGCGTATTACGGCGGCGGCACTATTACGGAAAGCGATGCTGCAGCTGCCGGCTACAAAGTAAGTTTTTACACGGCAGGGACTTCTCCTACCAGCACGCTTGTTATGGATGCAGGCGGCAAGCTGGTTAAAAATGTAGAAATCAACGGCGAAAAAATCACGGACGAAAACGCAAACTGGGTGTATGAGGGCGGCCTTACCAACAAGGTGCAGGCGCGCAGCTTTACCGTATATGCCCAGTTTGAACCCATAAACTACACTATTGCCTATGATGCTAATAAGCCTGCAGGGGTAACGGCAGAAGTCAAGGGAGACCTGCCGCGCACCGTAAGCGCGCAAGGGGGTAACGCCTATATTATTGGCGATGGCGGAAGCCTTACCTTGCAAGGCTATAAACTTACCGGTTGGAACACCAAACCCGATGGCACGGGCGAGTTCATTGACGACGGCGACACCAGGGGTAACCTTACTAGCGAAGAAGGTGCTACCGTAACGCTTTATGCGCAGTGGGAAGGCCAGCCTTATCAGATTCACTTTGAGGGGGGAGAAGGCGCTACGGGCAGCATGGAACCTTTGAGTGCCACCATTGGTGCGGCTGTGGAGCTTCCCCTTTGTACGTTTGTGCGTGAAGGCTACGTTTTTGCTGGTTGGCAGGCAGGAGTATCGGTTGGCGGCTTGTACGAAGATGGCGCTGCCGTTGTTGACCAGTGCCTGAAAGACGAAGACGGCAATTACGTATACACCGAAGATGGCAAGCTTACCGGCCTAACCTTTACGGCAGTGTGGCTTAATGCGAAAGAGCTTGCTGCCGACGCAAGTGTGGTAGTAACAAAAGATGGAGCCTATGTAAAAGGGCTTGCAGATGGAACGGCCAATGCAAAGCTTTCAGTTGAAACGGCTGACCATTCGGTTTACTACACGCCTTTTGTGGAAACCGAAATGAATGGCGTTGTGGTGTACGTTATCAAAAACAGCGAGACGCGCCTTATTCCTGAAGGCACCTATGAAGTGCTTCTTGACAGTGCTCCTACGGGCAAAACCATTACCATTGACGGGCAGTCTGAGCTTTGTACGATAAGCTGCTCAAGCGTTACGGTCACCTACGATAAAAACATAAGCTACGTGAACCGAACGTTGGTTGACAAGGGAAATGTGCTGGAAAACAACGTGTTCATAAACGGAACAACGCTTACCTATACAGCCTTTATCGAAAAGCTGAATTCGGGTTATAGCTTTGGTTCGTGGAGCACAACGGGAGTTGCGCCCACCTTCGTCAACAGCACAACAAACAAATCGAACCCGGTAACTATTACCGTTAACGGCACCATGGAGATATGCGCCAATGCCACACCAACGCAGTATTACGTTATGTTTGACGCTAACGGCGCGCCCGACGGTTCAGATATAACGGGCGAAATGCTTGACCAAAAGTTTTTCTGCTACACCAAGTCAAGTTTGGCACCCAACGAATATCAGCGCCTTGGCTACACGTTCAGTGGCTGGAACACCAAAAGTGATGGTACCGGCACTTTCTACGAAAATGGCCAAGAGGTAGAAAACCTTACCACACAAGCGCTTACTGTTACGCTTTATGCGCAGTGGCAACCCGTAAATTACCAGGTGTATTTTGACGGAAATCATGGGGAAGGTACCATGGATCCCATGCAGCTAATTTATGGGCAAGAGTACAACTTGGCGAAAAACACTTATACCAGAGACAGCGCTCTTTTCCTTGGTTGGAACACCGCGCGCGACGGCTCGGGTGTTTCCTATAAGGACGGCGCAGCGTTTTCTAACCTGTGCACCAGCGAAGATGGCTACCTTGTTTTGTATGCGCAATGGGAAGAAGTTACTCCTGATCCGGATCCCGATCCGGACCCTGATCCAAGCCCGGATCCAGACCCAGATCCCAGTCCAAACCCCAGCCCGAGCTCCGATGATTCAGCGGGCGGTGGTTCTGGTAACGGCGGTTCTGGTGGTGGTGGCAGCGTAGTGGCAAGTGGCGATGCTGCGGGCACTGTTGCCGCG
>CAVDDP010000102.1:0-7561 GCA_963607695.1 Hallerella sp. | reverse complement strand
GTTTTGTGCGTAGCATCGAACAAAAAGCAAGCAAGTTAACATGGCCAATTTTCTCCTAAAGCCCCCTATGTCAAGAAAAATGCGCGAAATACGGTATTAATTGATAGGGTATTAATTGATAGTAAAGATATACATGCAAAAAAGGCATGATACCCAATGAATACCATGCCTTTTCTGTACAACAACATTTATAAAAACCTTATTTCCAGCGCTGACCTGGACTCCCCGGAGGAAGCGGCAAAAAAGCTCCGCATTTTCCACATTTTAGTGCGCCTGCTTCATTTTTAGTACCACAATAAGGACAAGTACCTTTACCTAAACCAGGGCGTGGTTTGCCGTTGCATTTTCCGCAACCAATACATGTCTGGCACATATTCTTCACCGCTTTCAATTCGCGTTTTTCAGTGTTATTTCACTGCTCCTGGTGCCCCTGGTGCCCCCGGCATTCCTGGCGCTTTTGGTGCACCCGGCATACCCGGTGCCCCTGGCGCACCCGGTGCACCCGGTGCACCGGGCATTTTTGGAGCCCCTGGCGCTCCCGGCGCACCCGGCGCTCCTGGCGCTCCCGGCGCACCCGGCATACCTGGAATTCCACTTTCAAGTGCGGCACCGCATTCAGGGCATTCCGAAGCCATAGAATCCACATCTGCCCCACACTCCGGGCATGTTTTTGCAATTGCAGCTGGTCTAAAACACATAAATTTCCTCCTAAAAAATAGAACTATTTCTCAAGACAAAACAAAGCTTGGCTTGGTTTTGCTATCAATTCCTTTGCTAACTCTTCAATATCGCCATACTTTAAGCAGCGTGCCTGACAATGCTTAACGCAAGTAGGTCGCGTATCGCCATTTACTGGCATGCGATCTGCGCATTGGTCGCACAAGTCGGTGATAAATGGCATGTTAATGCAGCTCCATTTTTTTTCACCAATCTTATAGGGACCCTCCTGAACAACTCTAATACCAGCATGATTGCCAGGAAAATCATGAGACAATTCCACCGCGCATGCCATTTCACAGGTATGGCAACCAGAGCACCACTCATAATCAACCAAAATACCTTTTGCCATGATTACTCCTCCTCATCGTGACCTAATGGGTTTGCCATAGTGTTGTAGTCGCCTTCTTCGCATTTATACAAACGACAAAGAACGGTCTTGTAGTTGGAACCAAAACCTGAGCGACCTGGGTCATAAGCAAGCAGCTGGTTAATGTTGTAATCCAACATGCCAGAATAACCGCCTTCTTCAAAACCTTTTTGCTCTGGCATCCACCAACCGTGGTCTGTTGCAACATAACGCGGGTCTAAGCCTTCGTTAAAGATCAAGCGACGCTTTGCACGGCCGCGGTGATTTTCAACCCAAACCCAGTCGCCTTCACACAATCCAAGGTTCTTTGCTGTCTCTGGGTTAATTTCCAAACCTGGATCTGGACGCAGCGCACGTAAGCGCCCAACCTGGCGGTGTTCAGAGTGGAACAAAGACCAGTTACGAGCACCAGTAGTAAGAATTAAGGGATATTCTTTGTACATTTCTGGATCTGCAATTGGGCCTGGAGATGGCTCATCGAATGAAGGAATGCATTCAATACCAATTTGGTTGAAGTATGTTGACCAAAGCTCAATACGACCAGTTGCTGTTTCAAAGCCAATTTGGCCATCGTGGCGCAACAAGCCCTTTTCGTATTTCTTGTATTCAAAGTCAAGATATGTTGGAGCTGCATCACGGAGTTCTTCAAAGGTCATATCCATACCCTCAAGAATATGAGAGAACATTGCCTCTTCTGTTTCCCAGGGGTAGAATTCAGGGCAAATACGCTTGCCAATTTCCCAGTTGATAACCATGTCGGACTTTGCTTCGCCAACTTGAACTGCTTTGTTGATTGTTTCACCACGTTGAACACCGTCGCCAATACGAATGCCATTGCGCTCTGCAAAGGTACAAGCAGGCAAGAAGATATCTGCCAAAGCTTGAGCAGTTGGAGTCATGTACATATCAATAGATACAATGAATTCCAATTTGTTTAATGCGTGATAAGTACGACGGCTATCAGGCGAAGAGTTAATCAACGGGTTCGTTGTTTGCATCCAGGCAGCCTTCAATGGATAAGGATTGCCATTTTCATCCAAACCGGTTTCTAGGCAGTCAATTACAACATCGGTAGATGAGTTTTTGAAGCCGTAACGATAAAGCGGGTATTTGTGAATGCCAAGGCGCTTTTCCTTTTGCTCGTCGGAAAGGTTTTCACCACCCCAACCGGCATAATAGGGAAGAATAGAAGGAGGCGCAATCATGCCACCGGGAACATCAACATTACCTGTGATCTGGAACAATGCAGACAAAGCCTGGCAGGCGGGAACAGCTTCCTTTGACATGTCAACCGCAACGCCCCATTGCAAAATCATGCCATCGGCATTTCCCATGAGCCTTGCGGCCTTAATAATGTCTTCTGCATCAATCCAGCAGATTTCTGCTGTTTTTTCTGGAGTATACGGAGCAACAGCTTGTGCTAAAGCTTCAAAACCGTAGCACCAATATTCAACAAACTGCTTGTCGTAAATTTCTTCTTCAATCATTATATGCAAGATGCCCATAGCCAAAGCAGCGTCTGTACCAGGACGAAGAGGCAAGAAAACCTCTGCCTTAGAGCCAAGCCACGTCATCTTTGGGTCAACAGAAATAATTTTAGAACCCATCTTCATGCAGTCAACAACCCAGTGACCATAAAGACCGTCAGAGTTAGAAACTACTGGATTGTTGCCCCAAAGAACAATACATTCTGGAAGTTTCCAGCGTGGGTCGTTATAACGTTTTGTAAATTGTGAAGAATAGTCGCCCACCCAGAATGAACCCGATGTACACATAGAAGATGCAATACGCGGTACAAAGCAAGCGCAACCAGACAAACCAAATACTACATTTGGGCTACCAAAAGACCATGCCAAGTGAGAAATCCATGGAGCAATGTCACGGCCAGTACCTTTGTAGAACAATACAGATTGTGCACCAAATTCCTTTTTGTAACCCAGGAATTTATCGGCAATGATATCGTAAGCTTCATCCCACGTGATGCGAGTCCATGCATCTTTGCCACGGTCTTCGCGCGCACGCTTCATAGGATAAATAATACGATTTTCGTTGTATGTTGACTCAATTAAGTCAAGGCATCTAACGCACAAACGTCCTTCGTTGAAGGGGTTTTCCGGATCACCTTCAACCTTAACCAGCTTTCCATCCTTGTCAGTGTAAAGCAGTAAACCACAACCAAGGTGACACCCCGGACCAGACCAAGCACTACCACGAGTTACGGTATATTCGCCCTCTTCATAGCGCCATGGCTTTTCATGCGTAACATATTCGTACTTGTCAGGGCGACCAATCTTTTCACCTTCAGCACGTTCGTGAGACACGTCCTTAAATTCAGCCATTTCCTTTCCTCTCTCTTTTTACTTTTTAATGAACCACACAGTTCGACACACGCAAAAGCAATAAAAATTGTTGTGTAGGGGGATTGAAAAAAATTATAGAGTCGGCGCATTTTCCGTGGCGTTTCGGTATTGGAAAGATATATCCAATTTTAGAAACGCCGTAGAAAAGCAGAGCCGGGTACTATTTGACAAGAACAGATAAAGGAGCGTTCTGTTCGTTATTTGTGTGCTTGGCGCTAAGAAGCAATCTTTGTTGGAGATGAGAAAAATCAAAAATAGCTATTGGCTGACCAAGCACATGTGTGTGGGGATTTGTTGATGTATGGGGATTTATTGGTTTAGATAAAGAGAGGAAATTATGTCTACAGACAAAGTAAAGACGCCAATAAAGAAATACGTTGGCCTTATTTTGGGTCTGATATGCCTTATTGTCTGCTGCTTCTGTATTCCAGGTGGGGAAGAGCTGACACATGAAGGCTTGGTTTCTATTGGTATTTTGTTGATGTGTATTGTTTTTTGGATGTGCGACGTTTTACCTGTTGGTATTACTGGTCTTTTGGGCGCAATCCTGCTTTCTGTACTTGGAGCAGTTCCAACGTTTGCAGATGCATGGAGCGGCTTTGTAAGCTCAACTCCTTGGTTCATCTTTGGCATTTTTGTTATGACCGTTATCATGACAAAAAGCTCTTTGGGTACGAGACTGGTACAAGCTCTTGTTGGTTTAGCTGGAACTAAGCCAAAATCAATTGTTTTGGCTTATATGATTGCAACTGCTATCGTTTCAATGTTCATGACAGACACCGGCGCCGTAGCAGTTGGCATGGCTTTGGCACTACCATTTTTGCGCGGCATTAATGCGAAAGAATCACACCCTAATTTGGGACGCTGCCTTGCATTAGGCATTGCTTTCGCAGCAATTCTCGGCGGCTTCATAACACCATTTGGTCATTCTTTGAATGTTCTTTGCGCAGGCTTACTTACAAGCACTTATGGCTTAACAATTGACTTTTTCCAATGGTTTGTTCCTGGTTTGATTATCGCAATAATCTTGATTCCCTTTTGCTGGATTGTTATTTGCAAAGTGTTCCCGCCAGAAGATTTAAGCGAAGAAGAAGCAGCGATGGTTAAGGGAACAGATGAAAAGACCCCTATGTCCAAAAAGGATATCTTGTCTTTAATCTACATGATTGTTTTGATTGCTGGTTTTGTAGCCGGTACATGGGTAAGCGCCCTTTCTAATGTTAACGTTATTATGGTTATGTTGGCTGTAGCATTTATTCCTGGTCTTAACTTGGTATCTTGGAAAGACTTCCAAGATACCGTTGGTTGGGGCGTTGTGCTCATGGTTGCAGGCGTTATGTCTATTGCCGGTGCTTGCTCTTCAACAGGCGCTGCTGCATTCTTGGTAAACGCTTTGCTTTCAACGGGTGTTATGAACCTGCCTGTATTTGCCGGATTGCTTGTATTTACTGCTCTTGCGTATATCGTTCACACCTTTGTTCCCGCTGCTCCAGCACTTTGTGCATTGTTTGTTCCAGCAGTTATGGGCTATTTGGTAGCAGCTGGTGCTTCTCCTGCAATGTTTGCAATGCTCATGGGCTCTATCACTGCTGGTTCTTTCCTGCTTCCACTAAGCCCTCCAATGTTGGTTTCCTTTGCAGAGGGTTACTACACTTCCGCCGAACTTACTAAGGCAGGTTGGTTATGCTCTATTGCATATGTTGTAGTTGAAGTAGTTGTTATCTACTTTGTTGGCGGCGCAATGGGATTACCGCTCGCGTTATAAACAAAACTAAATAGTATTGCAATACATGCATCCCCCTTGTTCATGAGCATTGCTTATGCAGCTTTGCTTGGGCACGGGGGATTTTTCTATCTTCATGTTGTTACCAATAAACGCTACAATACCAGCATGTAATTGCGCATTTGTTTCAACACACATTCAAATTTGTCTATATTCGATACGGTTTGGGGGGAACTAAATGAATATCGACCACTTACGCGAGTTTTCGTTTCTTGCAGACACCCTGAATTTCGGCATAACAGCACGCCACTTTTTTCTAAGCCAATCTGTTTTAAGCAAGCACATTGCAGCAATGGAAGACGAGCTGCATACAAAATTACTTGAAAGAAATTCCCATAGCGTAAGTCTTACCAAACAAGGCGAAGCGTTTAAAAAGGATGCCGATGCAATTGTAAAGCGCTACGACAATGCAATTATGCGTATAAACGGTATTGAGGAAGGCTACGTTTCACTGTTAGATATATATTACCTTCGTGGAGCAGCTCGTCCTTTCATTGATAAATTCCTTGA
This sequence comes from Hallerella sp., assembly GCA_963607695.1. Classification (GTDB taxonomy): domain Bacteria; phylum Actinomycetota; class Coriobacteriia; order Coriobacteriales; family Eggerthellaceae; genus CAKUOV01. The sequence goes on along the minus strand of CAVDDP010000102.1, from coordinate 1,821 downwards.
GAACCTTAGAAAGCGAGCCCCAAAAACACAAATTAATTTACGTTGCGTTGAATTCTGCGAACTTGGGCCTGTGCTAGAAACGCAAAATCCAGATGTTGTGTTTGCAATGGATTTTTTCCCGGAGGCACATGAGTTATACCAAGTAGAGCCCATTTACAGAGACCGTTTCAACATTGTTGCAAGGCATGACAATCCAATTCATAAAGAAATAGTTAACGGGTCTTTAAACGTATCTTCGCTAAAAGGCAAGAAACTTATCCTGCCAGAAAGAAACGCCTATGGCAATATGGCAAACTTTATAGAAGGCCTATTGCCATTCCAGATAGAAGTGCAGCCTTATTTTTATTCAGACATCGACACAGCTATTACCAGATTACATTTAGACGATTGCGTTGGTTTTTCATCTGGTCATAACATCAGCGTTTATGGAAATGACGTTGACTTCATACCACTTGCAGATGCCGATTCAAGCTATAACGTAAGTGCGTTTATCTCTAAAGAAAAAGACAGACCTGAAATAGAAGTTTGCAAATTGGTAATTGATGGCCTTGCTAAATACATGAAAAGCAAAAAACCGTTTACCACTATTACTAAATAGACTATAGGTGTTTGCGAAGAACAAGATGAAGGCTAGAACGAATGTGAAGGCAAGCGGATAAATTTCCATGATATGAAAGAGCGTATCCTTAAAACATTACGCCGTGCGGATTTTTGAGCCTTATTTTTCTTGCCATACACACCTACATCACAATGCCGAACTCTTCCTTGAGAATGCGGTCGTAGGTGGCCTGGTCAGGCACGTTTACCACCGTCTCGGCCCTGTTGGCATTGTAGCGGTGGAAGTGGTTGCGGGTGAGAAGCTTGCGACCGCCCGCTTCGTCAAGCGAGGTCATGGGGCCTTGCGTGAAGAATGAGTCGGGCGCGGTACAGAAGTAATCGCAGCGCGGGCGATATTCCTCAATCTGATGGTCGTTGAGGTTGAAAGCGTACATGACCTCCTCTTCGCCCGCTGGAACACGCCGGTTAAGGTAGAACATGCCATTGCCGCAGTCTTCAACCTGCAGCATGTCGCGCATATCGCTTTGCCACGTGCCAATCTCAAAACGAATTGGCGCCAGGTTGTTGTAGCCAAACCCCACGTCGGCAATCCATGTTTCCTTTGAATCAGAGAAGTCTACCATCAGAAACATGTGGTCGTATTCGTTTGCGCCAACGCGTACGCGATGCGAGGCCATGCGCCTTACCTTGAAGCCCATTTTCTCCAACAGGTGGGAAAACAGCGTGTTCTGCTCGTAGCAAATACCACCGCGCTTGCGAACAACCAGCTTGTCGTACACGTCTTCGAAATCAAGCTTGAGCGGAATGCGCCCGGCAATGATGTCAAGATTCTCAAACGGGATGTGCTTGAAATGGCTGACCTGCAAGAGCTTTAGCCCTTCGGGGGTGGCTTCGGGCACGTTGGCAACTCCGATTCGATTCAAGTACCCGTTGATAAACTCTGCGTTGGTCATAATGTTCTCCTTAGCGTTGGATGTATGTGCGCGGCCTTCCTGATTGTAGCAGTCTTGCCGTGCGCTCCCGCAAAAACGGTAAACCTTTCGAATCTTAACAAATTTGGAAGCTTAGTGAAATTGGCCCGGGATTTCTTAAACGGTAAGCCCCAGATTCCTGCGGTACTGCCCGGGACTTGGGCTTAATTGCCTAAGCAAGAAGCGGTCCAAGAAAACCACCGCACTCCCCACTGTTTCTTAAAGAATTGGTACAAACGTTTCTATCCGGCAATTTTTGCGAAAATATCGGCGTAGGCAACGTTTGGCGCTA
>CAVDDP010000101.1:0-7689 GCA_963607695.1 Hallerella sp. | reverse complement strand
GCAGTGGTTCGGGCAGCGAAGGCACGTTCATGGCTTCCACCGGCGATTCATCGGGACTTTTGGGCAAAGCCGCCCTTGCCATGGGAGCTGCAGCTGCGGGCATGGCAGCCTATAGCGCGCGTCGTGTTCAATGCGAGCGCGAAGCAGCAACAGCTGCGGGCGCAGGTGCAGTAACAAGCGCAACAACGCAGGATTCAGACATCATTTGGATTGACCCCTGTGATGTTGAAGATAAGTCACAAGAATAAGTTTGACTCGTTTGACAAAAAGGAGAACCATGTTTTTAAAGTTGAAAAACAATCATCCCTATCTATTCGCCATTGTGGTGTACCTTATTTTTATGGTATGCCTGAATATAGGATCTGCTATTTTCTATGGCATTAGCTATGCAACAGCGCTTGATAAGGGCATGGCAGATGCTCTTTCCACCCTGGTGGGAGAACTGGTTGCTGCCCTTGTTTTGTGCCTTATCTTAAAGAAAACCGGCATGTTTTCCCTTCTTTCTAAAAAGGGTAAGGGCTTTTTCGCAGGCCTTATTGTGGGCGCCTACTGCCTTGTTTTTATCGCGCTCATTTTCATCCGTGGCCTTATGGGCGATGAAGACACCAACGGTTTAACCATCAACTTCACCACAACATCCGTTGTTTTTATTATCTCCATGTTTGCCATTGGCATTACCGAAGAAATTGCCGCCCGTGCTTTAATTAGCGAGACTATGCTTGAACATTTTGGCACCACTCACACAAGCATTATCAAAGCAGCCCTTGTTACGGGCGTTATCTTTGGCGGCATGCACGTAACCAATATGCTTGTTGCGCCTGTTGATGTTACCATTTACCAAATGATTTTGTGCTTTACGGCGGGCACACTTTACACCGCTATTTACTATCGAAGCGGCAACTTGTGGTCTATTGCGTTTATCCACGGCTTAAACGATGCGGGCGCTGGCATGGTAACCTGGCTTTATCAGGGCGGAGTAGAGGCCACCGAACAAGCCAGCGCTATTACCGCAGGCGATATGATCTACATTGTTGTTATTGGTGTGGTGGAACTTGCTGTTGCCTATTTCTTGCTGCGTAAAAGCAAAGCACAAGAAGTCCAAATGTACTGGCCTGAAGTTGCGGCAGCTCAAACTGCTGCTAAATCGCAAGCTGTTATTGATACTCAAACCGTTACTGAAACTCAAAACGTTACTGATACTCAAAGCGCCGCCGAACCTCAAGCCGTTGCGGCTGATACCCTGGAGGATGTCCAAAACAAGTAACGCTGTTTGTTTACAACAACTCATATAAAAGGGGAAGGGGTTGCGCATGAAAAGCGCAACCCCTTCCGCATTATGAAAGCTTGTATCGCGTGAATGCCTGCACGCTTTGCTTTCCGATGCACGCCGTAGCGTGCAATTAAATGCCGTAAACGTCGTGGTTGTAAGCGCGAATCTCGTCGTCGATGTACTTGTCGGTCAAAGGATAAATACCCGCGTTCTTAAGACCAGAGGTCAAGCTGGGAATAAAGTGACCGCCAGGGCCAAACTGCTCGCATACTTTGCGCGTCTCAGCACGAATTTCGTCTTCGGTTTGATCAACGCGGTCAATAATGGAGTCAATGCCGCCCATAAGTACAATCTTGCCTTCAGATTCTTTCTGAAGCTTTGCAATGTTGTTGGTGTTCAGCACGCCTTGCCAAATGTCTATGCCCATATCAATCATATCGGGAACAAGCGGCTCACAGTAGCTATCGGCATGGTGAATAATAAGTACGCCGTTGTCTTTCAGGTACTTGTAGATTCTCATGTAATGCGGCTTCAAGAATTCACGCCAGGTCTCAGGATCATAGAACGTTGAAAGCTTGCTGCCCCAGTCATCGTGAGAGTTAATAGCATCGGGGTGCAGGTATTCTACCAAAAGCTCTACGTAGTGGAAGCGCCAATCGGCAATCATCTGGAAGTACTCATGAGCAGCCTCGGGCTCTTCCAAAGGCGCACACAGCGTGTCTTCCATGCCCAGCAAGAAGTGAGCACGCTCAAAAATGCCGGTACCAAAATGCACAATAGAAAGGTTGCCGCGGTCGCGAATTTCCTTTTGCAGGGCACGTGCTTCATCCCACGCGCCAGGCTCCATAGCCGGTTTGTCCAAATCAGGGATTTTCACCTTATCCCAGTCGCACACATCGTGCAGCACGCGCTCATCTGCCGTTACATGTGGCATAGCACCCGGAGCGTCTTCCGGGAACATAATCATGGTGCCCCATTCGTCGCGGGTTGTTTTGCCGCGCTGCCTGTTGCCACGGCAGAACTTCATAAGCGGCTCATTCATTACAAACTCAAAGGGTTCCCACTGTACCAGCAAACGCGATGGCTTGCCGTTGGGGTCAAGTGTTTGCTCTAAAACTTCTTTTGCGTCGTTCATAGTACTTCCCTCAATTCAAAATAGTGTTTTCATTACTTCTATCTTGGAGCGCGCCGCCCGTACGTTTCTGCAGGTGCGGCACGCTTTCCAATCCTACGTGTGCGCGTTTCCTTTTCGCGCTGTGCTGTTAACGCAGCTTTGCACTACGTTAACAAAAGCCCCGCTGTTTACGCAGCGTTGCGTTGTGCAATCTCTTCATCCATCTTTTCAATCTTCTCATCGGAAAGCTTGAAGAAGATAAGGGGAATAAGCGAAACAGCAATGCATGCAACAGGAAGAATGGCATACAGGCTTTGAATGCCGGCGGCAAAAACGGTGGGGTCTGCCACGGTGGCATCGTAAGCAATGAAGCTTAACGCCACAGGAATAATCACGCCACGAATGGCAACGCCAAGCTTAATAGCCAAGCTGCAGAATGCCATGGTAACGCCGCGCGCCTGGCTTCCTGTTTTCCATTCGCCGTAGGTGCCGCACATAGCGTAAAGCTTTGAAGTAAGGCCATATGCCGTGCCAAAGAACAGCTGGCCCACAAACAGAATGGCGCTGATGGTCCACACGTTGGCAGGAACCACAAATACGAACAGCTGCATAACCAGCCAGCCAATCACGCCAATAAGGGTGGTTCCTTTCACGCCAAACTTCTTGCTTAGCTTTGCCGTGAACATTGCGCCAATGATGGTGCCCAGGTTGAAGAACACCAATAAAATACTGGAATCGGTGGATACACCTAACACGCACTTTGCGTAGTAGGTAGAAAGGGTTGTTACCCCGTAGAAGGCAATAAGCCTAATAGCATCGTGCAAAAGCACCACAATAAGCTGGTCGTTTGTGGCAACCGCTTTACCCATGTCTTTAAACGTAACGGGCTTGCCTGCAGATTCCTGCGCGTCGCAACCTTTGGTAATGCCAAAGTGAATGTAGTAGCACACCAAAAAGCACAAACCCATAAGCAACGCGGCAAGCGTGTAGGCAATTACCGGTACATTACCGTCCGTGCCTGTTGAGAATACGGCAAACAGCGCGGTGGTAATAATAGGAATCAAATAAGAAGCACCCAGTTTGCCAATGCTTGAACCCATGGCAATACGGGCAGAAAGCCAAGAACGCTCTGATTGATCATTAGAGATGTACGGAATAAGATTGCGGTTTGCAGTCCAGGCAATATTCCATACAAAGTGGCTGATTACGTATCCAATGCTTACCAGAATGCCAGCTGTTAGGTCTCCGCCAATTTTGGTGAACATAAGCACGAAAAATACGGTAACAATGGGCGGGCATACCAAAAGCCAATTACGATACTTGCCAGACTTAAACTTTACTTTATCAATAACAATGCCCGCAACAACGGCAGAAACTGCATCGATTAAAGCCGTGGACCCTGCAATCACGCCGGTGATTGCCAAGGGAAGTTTTGCCACGTCGGTAAGAAACAACATGAAGAATATCGTTTCGGTGGTTGCCATCATGGAAAAACCAATTTCTGATATTCCCCAGACTCCCTTAATGCTTTTCTTGAGAGCCATATGTTTGCCTCCTTTGTTTTCTGTGTTTTGGTTTGATGGGGCGCTGGTTTGACTGAAGAGGATTTCCGGATTTCACTCTTCATACAGCACGCCTTAACTCCCGGTGCACTTGGAGGTAGGAACGCTATGTTCCCATAACGCATATTAAAAAAGGTACGCATATAATTTTCGATAGAATAAAGTGGCACTTTTCAAAGCGCAAAGGTGTACAATGTGCACACCGTAAAATAATGAAGTGGTGCTAGAATATACAAGTTGCATTTTTTTACCCAACTCTAAGTGCGCAGGCATTGCGCTCTACCAAAACGAGGCAACAATGAAGCTTTCTTTGGAATTTATTTACACCAGGCTTAAATCTAAAAAACCGGGTATTATCAGGAAGTTTCCTTCACGCACCGAGCCCACCCTTATGTGTGCAGGTATCATTGGGGGTAAGGTAAAGCCAAGCCCTGAAGTGCTTTATATTGACTTTTCCGATAGTGCAGTAAGTGACACAAACAGCACTTCAAACGAAACAGTGAATCAAATTTTGCCGCAATATAAAAGTGTTGGTTGTACCAATTACCACACCTCTTCTCTTTCAGTAATTGCAAAGCAGGGTAAAGAAAGTACTTATGCCAATTGCGATGCCATATTGGTGCCCAACAACACCAATATGCTTGCCCTTATGCAAACGGTATCCGAAATTTTTATTGAAATGGAGCAATGGGCCGATTCCCTGGCACGTGCCGTGGCATCGGGTGAAAACCTGCAGTCAATTGTAAATCTTACTGCGCCCCTGCTTAAAAACCCGCTGTACTTTGCCGATACCAGCTTTAAGCAAATTGCCCAATGGGGTGGCGATATTGGATACACCAGCCCCATTTGGAAGTATCAGGCAAAATATAGATACTTGCCCTACACCGTTATGCAAGCGCTTATTGAACACGGCGATTTAGACAAGCTTTTCAACACCCGAAAAGCCTGGATTGCCAAAACCGCTGGCTTTACCTCGCCATTTATCAGTAAAGCGCTTTACAACAATGAAAAACACTTGGGCAACTTGTTAATTTGCGAGTACTACCACAAGTTTGATCACTGCGACCTTGAGATTGCGGAATACTTAGGCAATTTTATTTCCAGCGCTATGGTAGGGGGTCGCAGCTACATTGAAACGTCATCGCTGTATAACGCTCACTTCATAGAAGAGCTTATCTGCGGTCATGCCATTGACAATCAAATTATAAAAGACCAGCTTAAAGCCAGAAAATGGAACAACAACGATGGCTTTTTCATTGCTATTTACGAAGCCGCGCAAGAGCGAGAAGCGGTAAAGCATCACATAATGACATTGCTATCTACGCAACTTAACGTTCAATGTCTTGAATACGATAACAATATTGTGATAATTGTAAACACGAAAAGCACCAAAACAGAAACAGCCATTGAGTGTCTGCGTAGAATAGGAAAAAGCTTTAAGCGCAACCTTGCCTTAAGTGAAGAGTTTGAACTGTTCACCACTTTGGAAATGTTTTATCGGCAAGCAATGTTTGCTCTTGGCACTATACAAGAAGGCGAAAAACCCCAGGTGGTGCGCTACAGCTCTGTTTATCTTGACGACGCCGCGCAACTCTTGCTGCAACATATTCCCGTATCGCGAAAAGCGCAAAAACTGGCAGAATACGACAAAGCGCACCATACGCAGTTGTGCCACACCCTTCTTGTGTGGCTTACGCTTGATAGAAATTCCAGCAAAGCGGCGGATGAGCTGTATATTCACCGTAACACGCTGCTTAAGCGGCTTGCGCGTGTGGAACAAGTGCTTGACCTTGACCTTTCCCGCTTTGACGATTACCAGTTCAAATCGCGCATGGTAATGTCGCTTATCAGTTTGGCAAATAGCGGGGAATAGTATTATTGCTCGCTGGACACTTCGCCTTGATTTTCACAGGGCGCTTCAATCGCTGCTTCGCTGGACACTTCACCAGTCACTTCCCCATGAGCTGCGGAAACTTCATCGTCAAACACGCTGAAGCAGGGGCGGGGGTGTTTTCTTCCCCACGCCATAATTATGCCCGCCGTCGCAAGAAGCATAATAACTGCAACAATGGTGCCTTCTATGCCAAAAGCAGAGTTCCACGCAAAGCCTTCTGTAATTTCTCCCACCGGCTTAAAGATAGCAAAGCCAGCGGCTATCCCGCTGTTAGGCAAGCCAAAGAGCACGGCCTGGCAGAAATTCCAACCGGTATGTATACCAAATGACATCCATAAGCTGTCAAAATGCCAAACGGCAAACGAGAACAGAATGCCTGCGCTTACAATAGCAAGAAACGGCACAACACCCATACCCGGGTTGTTTAAATGCCCCGCCGCAAAGAACAAGCTGTTTGCCACCGCCGCCACCGCAGGCCCATAAACGCGCTGAATGCGCTGGAAGGCAAAACCACGGTAAAGCATTTCTTCATACGAGCTTTGAATGAACACTATCACGATAAAAACAAGCACGTAGAGCGGCTGAAAAGCCACGAATTCAAAACCGGCAATGTTTCCGCAAAGCGCAGCCACCAAAATGCACAGCGCATTAAGCAGCAAGCCCACGCCCAAGCCTAACACCAGCAGTTTTGGCCGGTTGCCACGTGGCTTTGTTCCCAGCACGCGTAAGTAGCGCCGCCACGGTTTTACTACCAGCAGCACCAGCACCAAAGGAATCCACAAGAATATAAAGTAAAAGTAGGTGTTAAAGCTATTCAAGCCATCTGCATCAAAGAAAGGGGAAATTGCCTTCACCAGGGGCGTGCCTACCAGCCGGAAAAGCGCATTGGCAATTTCCTGGCCTCCGTAAAAGAAAAGGGCAGTAAAAAGGGCGGTTGAAACAACGCCGCCTAACAGGTATTTCTTTACATCACGCTGCGGTTTTTCGTTCATGGTAGCTCCTTTATGCGCTTATGGTGTCATGCGATTTTCAGGCTTGCATTTTTACAGCCGACGCATTATAGCACTTGCACACAAGCTAGCGATCAAAAACGTTTTCTACCCCTAATACTTTACGCATAGTTAACGTGGCAGTATTGGGCTGATTCATTTTTATGGGGCGCTCTTTCATGCGGAAGTTCGCTTTCGTTCCTTTCACAATATACTGCGCGCGCACCGTGTTAGAAACTTTAAGGGCGCCGTTCATGCAAATAGTTTCACAGGTTTTGCATTGCACACAAAGCGCAGGCTGAATGGTTATGCCAAAGCTTCCATCGTGGTGTGTAAACCGCTTAATGGCGCCGGTAGGGCAAAACGTGGCACACATCATACATGCCTGACATTTTTCAGCATCTACGTGCACTTGCCCCCAAAGCCGCGTGGTAATTTTTGTTTCTTTAGGGGGAATGCCCAGTTCAGAGAGCGTTTTAATAAGTCTTGTTTGACGCAGGGGAAGAGACTGATTAAGCGTGCCTTCCTCATTCACGTGCTCAAGAGGCTCAGGATCAAACGTGCTATCCAATGAATTGCCCGAAACAGCACTTGCCCCTATGCTTGCGGCGTCTTTAAACCCTTCTTTCACATCGCTAAAAAAGCCACGGCGCATACCATCGTATGAATCTTTTGAAGCACGCACCGAACCCGGAATTTTATCAACCATACGCAGCGGGTTTTGAATTTCCCACGCTTCCATAAGTGCTGCCACATTCTGTTGCACTGTTTGAGCCATCTGAACGCTTTTCTCAAATTGACAACCATTGCAGGTATCTGCACAAAGCGTAACGCTGCTTATTCCCTGGCGCACTAAAGCC
>CAVDDP010000100.1:0-7738 GCA_963607695.1 Hallerella sp. | reverse complement strand
GCGGGCACTGCGGGTGCCGGCATTGTAGGTGCCGCCCGTACGGGGTACGCTGTTAACTTGGGTGTTGCGAGTGCCAGCAGCTCGAGTGTTGCCAGCGGTTCGTGTGTTGCCAGCAGCTCGTGTGTTGCCAGCAGTTCGTGCGCTCGCGCGAGAAGCATTACGAGCAGGGGAAGCTGCTGCCTGCGAAGTGGTACCACGCTCATATGCACTGCGGGAAGCGGTGCCGCGCGCTGTAGCAGAGCGCGGCACACCACCACGGGCAGTGCCATTATGAGAAGCAGCATTGCAAGAAGTGTCATTGCGAGAAGTGCCATTGCGGGTATCACTTCCCGAATTGTATCCAGAATATCGCGCAGAAGAACCCTGCACGTCAGAGCGCCTGTTATTGTTGTAGCTACGTGAGCGGTTGTTGTCGTTCATGTGTCCTTAGTTTTCTATGAAATAAGTAGCACGTTTCGTTTTGAGGAACCAACGGCTTCCCATTGTACTCTAAACAGGGCGCCACCAAAACAAAAGTGACCTAAAACCACGAAAGCCTGGCGCGCAAGCCCGCACCACAACACGCAAGCCCGCATACCAACAAGCCCTAAAACCACGAAAGCCCGCCAAGGCGAGCTTTCGTACAACATTTCATTTTTACGCCGCGCAAAACACGCAGCGCAAAGCCTTCCCCACGCGTAAAAACTTACGCCACCAGGAAGAATTTCACCAGGAACAGCAATGCCAAAATGTAGGTCAAAGCGTATTTCTTTTCAGCCTTGCCGGTGCAAACGTTAATCACGCTAAAGGAAATCAAGCCCAGGCCAATGGCATGACCAATAGAACCAGAAACAGGCATGGCGATAAGCATGAGCGCCACCGGAACGCACTGCTCAATTTTGCTCATGTCAACGTTTTTCAGGCCTTGCAGCATGATAACGCCCACGTAAATCAAGGCAGAAGAAGTTGCAGCAGCCGGAATAACGGCAGCAAGCGGAGCAATAAAGATGCACAGGATGAACATAATGCCGCAGGTCAAAGCCGTTAAGCCAGTGCGGCCGCCCGCTTCTACACCCGAAGCCGATTCCACAAACGTGGTAACGGTAGAAGTACCGGTGCAAGCACCAACGCAGGTACCAATAGCGTCGGAGAGCATGGCTTCTTTCATTTGAGGCATTTTGCCTTCTTCATCAACCATGCCCGCGCGGGAAGCAGTACCCACCAGCGTGCCAATGGTGTCAAACATGTCAATCATGCAGAAGGTCACGATAAGCGTGATAACGGTAAACCAGCCAATTTGCATAAAGCCAGCAAAGTCAAACTTGAAGAACGTTAAATCAAACATGCTGTTGAAAGCAGGAATCCAAGAAGCAGTGGCAAGGGAAGCAAACGGATTTTGCCCTAATACCACCGCGTCGCCCGCCCAGTAAATAACGGCAGCAAAGAGCATACCAATAATAACCGAGCCCTTTACGCCTTTGTGATTCAAAAGCACAATAACGAACAAGCCAATAAACATGGTTACCACTGAAAGCACCATTACCGGGTACGCATCGCCCATAGTCTGTGCGGCAAACGTTGCGGTAAGCGAACCAAAGAAGTCTTTCATGGCATAGAACTGGGTACCTTCAGAATTAGCAATGTACACGTTAGAACCCAGGCCAATGTTCAAAAGCATCATGCCAATAGCAGGAGCAATGCCCATACGCACGCCCAAAGGAATTGCTTCTACAATTTTCTCGCGAATATTCAGAAGCGTTAAAATAACAAAAACAATGCCTTCAGCCAAAACAATAATAAGCGCTGCCTGGAACGATGCAACATAGGTAGCACCCGTAATGGTAACAATGTTACCCACAACAACAGCAAAGAAGCTGTTCAAACCCATGCCTGGTGCCAAACAGAACGGCTTGTTGGCAATGAATGCCATACAAATCATAGCAATGCCCGATGCCAAGCATGTTGCCAGAAATACGGCGTTCCATAAGTCCATGCCGCCATCGGTTAGACCATAACCAGCCAAAATGTTGGGGTTCAAGGCAATGATGTATGCCATTGTCATGAACGTGGTAAGACCAGCAACAATCTCGGTGCGAACGGTGGTGCCGTTCTCCTTCAGTTTGAAAATCTTGTCCATTCCCTTTGTGACCTCCTTGTTTTCCCTTTTTCTTTGGAGCTTTTTAGTACTCAAGACTTTCTTAGTGCAAAAACTATCGGATTGTACCACGTTGCAGGCAAAGAAAAGATAAGAGGTAACACATTCTTTACTTGCGGGGAAACTAGAGGCGCGGAAGGAAGCGCGGCGGGCGCAGCTGCGGGCGCGAGCGCAGCGGCGGCGCGGGGCGCAATAGCAGCTCGCAAGCAGAGCAAAGCACGAAAGCGCCCACCGCTGCGCCATGCACCGCTGCGCCCGAACAAACTACAAGCCGCTCAAACATTCCTGCACAAATTGACGTATTTCAACTGTCTTATTTTTAAGGTAGTCAAAGTCTTCTATAACCAGCTTATCTTCCCAATAGTCAAAATTGTAGTCGTTTGCCAAAGCTGATTTTTCAATCATATTGTTGGTGGAATAGTATCCACAGTAAGTATTCCAGGTCCCTTCCCCTGAAAAACCCTGCTCACTTAAGATATAGTTAATAAACAGCGCGCAGGTATAGGGGCAATTACTTTGCGAAATTACCGTGGCGTACGTACCAAACGCAAAGCCGCCAAACCCGTTCATGTCTTTTTCCAACGCAAAAATGCCTATGTTTTCGCGCTCTTCGGAAGAAAGCTTGCGCAGTTTATTGTACGTAACAAGCGCAATTTTTTTCTCGTTTGAATTAACAAGCTCTTTTACAATTTCGGAATTTTCCGCAATTGAAAAATCGCAATTCGTAAGAAATTCTGCTGTCCACTGGTGTGCAATGGTGTCATATTCTCCTTGTGCCCACGCCTGCCCGTAATAATCAAAGTAGGCCTCTTCAAGGCTTTTTGTCCATTGCGAACTGGTAAGCATTGAAAGAAAATCCATGTTCACCTGCTCTGTTGTGGGGTCTTTCATTAGAATACGCCCCTGCCATTCAGGCTCGGTAAGTGCCCAAATGTTATCAAGATCAATGCTTCCGTTTGCTTTGTTGTACATGAACAAAGAAGAGCTATACATAAAAGCAGTGGGCATTTGATACTCGGTGTTCACTTTTCCCTTGCAAGAAATGGGAAAGTAATTGTATGCAGCGTTGGTGCCGGTAAGTTCACTCACTAAATCGGAGTGCGAAAGCAGCAAATCCACGTTTTTGTTTCCCTGCTCTATCTCTTGAACAAACTGCGGATACGTGCTTTCATCATCCAAATCGTGAAAAACAACTTTGCCGGCAAGCGCAGGGTATTGGCTGGTAAAGTTCTCAAGAGCAACATCCGCAAGCGAGGTAGAAGAATACACATTCATCTGCGTGTTTGCCATTTCTTCTTTTGCACGCTGATACAGCTCATCGTTTGACAACACCGATGCCGTTGCCAGCTTGCTTTTGGTATCCTGCTCTACCTCGGTGTAATCAAACTTATGCAAAGAGCCGCAGCCTGCAAGAAAAACAGCGCAACAGGCGGCAAGGCAGGCGCCACAAACAAGCAGCACAAACGTCACGTTTTTTCTCATATTACGCGCACCTTTTCTCATTTTACGCGCACCTTCAAATACTTCATAAGAACCGCCACCAGTTTTTCCTGCTCAATGGGCTTAGGCACATGTTCGTTCATGCCCGCATTGCGCGCATCTTGTGCGTCTTTCTCATACGCATTGGCCGTCATGGCAATAATGGGAATGGTCACAGCATCAGGGCAATTTGATTTGCGAATTTCCTGCGTTGCCGTGTAGCCATCCATCACCGGCATTTGAATGTCCATGAAAATAAGATTGTAGTAACATTTGGGGGCGTTGCGATACTTGTTAAGAGCCATTTTTCCGTTTGTTGCCTCTTCAATGGCAATTCCCGTTAGCGCCAAAAGTTCATGCGCAATTTCAAGGTTTAAGTCGTTGTCGTCTACCAAAAGGCAACGATAACCAATGCAGTCAATATCGCTGAGTTTTTGGGGAAGAGGTGCGCCGGCAGCGGCGGGGGAAGCGGCGGCTTTGGCGGCTCCTGCCGAGCCTGCAGAGCTCGCGGTAGCGGCAGCTCCCGCGCCCGTTCCCGCGGCAGCTCCCGCGCCCGTTCCCGCAGCAGCTCCCGCGCCCGTTCCCGCGGCAGCTCCCGCGCCCGATTCCGCGTTGGAGCCTTCCCCTGCCTGCGCAAAATCACTCTCCTGCGCAAGCTTTAAGCGCAGCTTAACGGTAAACGTGGAACCGCACCCTTCTTTACTTTCAACCGAAATAGTGCCTCCCATGTCTTCTACCAGCGCTTTTACAATGGGAAGCCCCAGCCCTGTTCCCTGCGTTTTGCTCACACGAACGTCTTCTTCGCGCTCGTAGGGAACAAACATGCGCTTCATGAACTCGGGCGACATGCCAACGCCCGTATCCTGAACGGAAGTGAAATACCAGCGATAACCGGGCTCTTCCGCTTCTGCATCCCAGAACTTTGCCGTAATGCTGCCCCCTGCAGGCGTGTATTTAACGGCGTTTGACAGCAAGTTAATCGAAATTTTTTGCATGGACAAGGCGTCGGCAAAAACGTTGGGGTACTCAATGGTGTTAAGGTAGCTTACGGCAAGCGCCTTGCCTGCAAGGAAATTGTCCACAATGGCTTTTTCGCGCTCAACTATTTCATTGAGGTTTGTGGGCTCCTCCTTGATTTCAATTTTTCCTGCCTCTATGGCATTCAGGTCTAGAACCTCATTGATCAGGCTTAACAGATAATTGCCCGACTTCTTAATCTTTTTCAGGCAATCTTGCATTTTGTTTATGTCGTTGTTGTTTTGCAGGGCAATTTCGGTCATTCCCAAAATGCCATTCAGGGGCGTTCTCATGTCATGGCTCATCTTGGAAAGAAAGTCTGATTTTGCACTGTTTTCCGCTTCTATCTGGCTTGCGGTAACCCGGTCAAGCTGAGACTTCCCATATTTTTGCACCAAAGGCGCCACAAAGAAAAGCATGAACAAAATAATGAAAATGCCCATGAGCAGCGAGGCACGAATTTGACTGTCAACCATTTCCTGCAATACGCTGGGAGGAAACGTTTCGGTTATGGCAAAGCCATCGTGGTTTAATGCTTCAACGCACGTTATTTCATATTCACCGCCATCTTTGCAGGTAAACGAAAAATCGCCATTGTTGAACAAGACGTTTTTCAAATTTGCAAACGTGTAATTCTCTTGGGGTAAATTATCAAGCGAGGTTGAAATCAGTTCCCCTTTTTGATGAAAATCGGTAAATACATTGCGCCCAATATAACGTTCTTCACCAGGGGTAGAAAAAATAATATCGCCATTTACGTTCGTGAAAAATGAAACGTTGGTGGTTTCATAACAGTCGGTTTTAATTTTTTGGGAAACGTTTTCTTGCGTGAACAAGCCCACCACTACGCCCACCACTTCACCCCGTTGAGTAACGGGAGCATAAAAAGCAAGGGTAACTTCAGGATACAGCAGCTTTTCGAAATCTACCTCTACGCCTGATTTACCTTTCAAGCCAAGATAAATTATGTTCGTATCACGAAGCCTATTGGCTTCTTCGCTTTTGGCATCAATATAAAATGCCTGGTCAAACGTTGTATACTGCAGATAATTGTTAAGATCAAAGCCTTCGCTTATGATTTTTGCATAGCCCTGAACCGCTCTAAGCGCTACGTCAAATTCGGAATCAAAGGCAACAACTTCTTCTTCAGCTATTGCTTTCATAAAGGTGTAGCAATTCCTGTTAATGCCAATAACATTAAGAACGCAGAAGAACGCATCAAACGCAAGCAAAAATGCCAAAAGAGAAAACACCATTATTTTGAGTTTCCGATTGATTTTGCGCTTGGCTTTTTCGCTGGTGAGCACAGTGCGCGGAGCCGCTGCGTAACGTGCTTTTTTCTTGGAAAATACGTTTCTCATACGCAAAGACTCCGCTTGTTTTAGCCGAATGGCAATTTGGCCGTTTTAATAGTGGCTTAAATGGTGTTCCTCTTGCTTTAGGTACCTGCGCACATTCTACACCCACTTTAGGTTTATGGAGCTTGGAAATGGATATTTACCGGGGGAAGACTTCGGGAGAAACTTTGAGAGCCAAGGGAAACTTCATTATGCCGATGCATCCGCGCGCTCGTAGGTGCAACTTATTTTGGACACTTCCCCTTGTTGCACTTTTGCGTCTTGCGCACGTTTTGCCGCGTTGCGTTTTACCGCAGCGCGCGCGTAGGCAAAGCCAATAATACACCCCGCCAGCGCCACGCCCGACGCCACTGCCATAGGTAGGGAAAAGCCTATTGCAAGTGCCACCTGGTCATTTGCCCCTTGCGCCAGAGCCGCGGTTTGTGCACTGGAAAGAATGCCGGTATAAAGCGAGGGCGCAACACAAGCAGCAATTTGCACAAACGTGGTTGAAAGCGCCACGCCAAAGGGGTTTTGCTGCGGCGTGAGTGTTTTGAAACCTGCCGATTGCGAAGGCGAGAAAATGAAACCGGTTCCGCCCATAACCAAAATCGCACCCGCAAACATTGCAGGCAGCGTCATGGCCTGCGAAAAAGCAGCCATGCACGCGTAACCTACCGCAACAATGGCATAGCCAACAGGAAGAAGTGGCCACTCACCTTGCTTATCCATAATGCGGCCACCTAAAAGCGACGTTACCGCATTACCCAGCACCGGAACAAGAATAATCAAACCCGAGATAAAGGCTGTTAAACCCAGCGCGCCTTCCAAATAGAGCGGCAGCAAAACACTGCAGCTAAAGCTTCCCATCATTGCAATGGTGGTTAGCACAATGGAAGGCCAAAACGCGCGGCTTTTCATGGGAGTTAAATCGATAAGAGGGTTGGCGCAACGCGTTTGGCGCACCACAAAAAGCACAGCTGAAAGCACCGCTGCACCAAGCGATACCGCGGCTACCAGGCCATTTATGGTAAGCTGAACCAACCCTAAGCTCAAGCTGCTCAGAAAGACCGCAGACAAAAATACCGAGAACACATCTAAATGCGCTTCGGAATTTTCAAGGTTATAAATTGCGAAAACGGCAACAACAGCCAATGCCAGCATAGCAACTACCGGCACCACAAATATACCGTGCCACCCAAAAGCGGTAACAACGCCTCCGCATACTACCGGCGCAAGAGCAGGCCCAAACGTAATCATGCAGCTGCCAATAGACAGGTACGTGCCCAATTTGTTTTTGGGGGTAATGGCAAGCACCGTGTTCATCATAAGCGGAATAAAAATGCCGCTACCAATTGCCTGCACCAAACGTGCCACCATTAAGATAATAAAGTTGCTTGCGAAAAAGCCTATAACCGAGCCAACCAGCGTAAATGCGGCTGCGGCAAAATAAAGCGGGCGCAACTTAATGCGTCGGTATAAAAATGCCATGCTCATAACAATAATAGTTGCAACAATCATGTAACCGGTTACCGTCCATTGTGCGGTAGGCGAATCAATGGCAAACTCAGACATAATGGATACAAGTGCCATGTTCATTAAGTTTTCGTTGAATCCCGCCAAAAAAGCGCTGGCATATAAAACTACCAACAGGGGCACAAACGATTTACTTTTTTGCATTCAAAAACCTCTTTCTTTACCGGCTTGCTTCACAAGCTACCAGAGCAATAAAAAACTGGCTGAGATGCGAATCTTCAGCCAGTTTTGTTTC
>CAVDDP010000099.1:0-7897 GCA_963607695.1 Hallerella sp. | reverse complement strand
CGCGCTCCTCTTGTGAGCACAAGTTAGCTTCAAGCAGGTAATTAATCAGAATACCAATAGCGTTAATGCCTCCTTCAGGGGTAGAGGCATGCTGACATTTTCCCAGCGCATCAATGCGCACGCGCCTGCCCGATAAGCACGATACCGTAATATGGTCTGCCTGCGGAAATTCAGGAAACTCTTGAAGACTTACATCGGTGCCTTTTCCGGCTAATAATTCCGTAAAATCCAGCACAGCAAACGCAGAGCCAGGAACGGCGTTAGGCGCACTTCCTCCTTGAATGTCAAAAATGAGTCCTTGCGTTAGAGGCTTGCTGGTAAGCGTTAAGTCAAGATGCCCTTTTTCGCCGTAGCACACGGGAAATTCTGCATCGGGCGTAAAAAGAAAATCGGGGTCGGGCGTGCGCGCCTGGTAATAGGCAACATCTTCCATGCCGGTTTCTTCTGCTGCACCAAAAAGAAAACGCAGGTCATAGGGAAGAGTTACGCCTTGTTGCTTCCACATGTTCATGGCGTGAAGCGCTACAATAACAGGCCCTTTGTCATCGATAACGCCGCGGCCAAGCAAGTAGCCCTCTTTGTGGGTTACGGTATAGGGGTCAACGCTCCATCCGGGGCCTGCGGGAACAACATCCACGTGCCCAATGATGCCAATTTGGCGCTTGCCGCCTTGCGTGAGATTTTGCCCGCTGCCTTGCGCGCAGCCTGTCTCTTCAGCAGGCGTATCGGCAGGCGCACTCTCGGGTTCTTCCACAGGTGCTTCCCCCAAAAAATCAGCGTAGCCAATATAGCCATTCATGTTGTATGTTTCAAAGCCCATGCGCTGCGCAATGTTCAAAATTGCATCAAGTGCCGCCTTGGGGCCAGGTCCAAACGGTGCGCCTTCGGCTGCGTTGGCTTTCTCGTTTTCGCGATAGCTGGGAATAGCAACAAGCGTTTGCAGGTCGGCCAGCACTTCTTCCCAATGATTCTCAAGATAGGCGTTTACCAGTACGTCAACGTTTTTTGTTATATTCTTCTCTAACATGACTCTCCTTAAAGCGCGTACCCGGTACAACATGCGCTGCCAACAAAGCGCACCGTTCGCGCTGCGCTACACTAAAGCGAGCAAGAACGGCGGGCAAGAACAAAATTTCCAAAAGCTATAAGAAAAATACCAGCGTGTCCAAAATAAAGAGCGGTATTAAAATGCCGCATGACCAGCCCATATACTTAAAAAAGCTGGGCATTTTAATACCGGAGCGCTCCGCCATATTTTTAACCATAAAGTTTGGCGCATTGCCAATATAGGTAATGGCACCCATAAATACTGCACCCGCACTAATAGCCAAAAGAATTCCGGGTGCAACGGTGCCCACCGTGGTTGCCACACCGCTTGTTGCTCCCAGTGCGCCTGCTGTGGTAAGAAACACCACATAGGTGGGCGAATTATCCAAAAAGCTGGAAAGGGCGCCGGTAATCCAGAAAAATTTCGCGGGGGAATCTATGCCCAGCGCACCGCCATTGGTGCGCAAAAGGGCAAGAGCAGGAATCATGGTAATGAAAATACCAATGAACAACTTTGCAACCTCGGTGATGGGTGCCCACTCAAAGTGGTTTTTCTCACGCAGCTCAGGCTTAGTGGTAAACCAGCTAGCTGCTGCAGCGGCAAGAATAAGAATAAGCTGCAAGAAGTAATTGATTCCCAAATGAATACCTTCGCAAACATCTATGCCAATAACCTGGCCACTTTCATCAAGGAACGTATCCATTTGCGGAATGATTCCGTTTAAAATTACGGCAAGAATAATAATGCCTAAAAACAAAATGTTATGAATGCCCTCTATATGGATGTGCGTGTGTTCCATAGCCTTGCGGCCAAGTTCTAAAGCCTCAAGGCCTTCCTTACCTTCTTTTTTAATATAGTGGTGGTCAATCAGGGCAAATACCACTAAAAGAATAATGGTATTCATAAGCAAAATAGGCCAAATGTGTTCCATGGTCCAAAGGAAGGGCACGCCGCGTAAGAACCCCAGAAACAGCGGTGGATCGCCTAGGGGGGTTAAGCATCCGCCCATGTTTGCCACCAAAAAAATGAAGAAAATAATAACGTGCGTTTTGTGCTGGCGCCACGCATTTGCACGCAGAACAGGGCGAATAAGAAGCATAGCGGCGCCTGTTGTGCCAACCCAACTTGCAAGTACGGTACCAATGGTAAGCAAAATTACGTTATTGCGAGTGGTTCCCGGGCGGGTACCGGCAATGTGAATGTTGCCCGCAACAATGAACAAACCAAGCAGCAAAACAATGAACGGAATGTAGTCAAGCACTACCGATTCCATAAGTTCGTAGCCGGTTTCTTCTATACCATAGGTAAAAGTAAAGGGAATAAGAAACACTAAAGACCAAAAAAGGGCAACGTGCAGCTGGTGGTGTTCCCACCACGTTGCAAATTTCGTAAGCGGCAAAATAGCAATACAAAGCAACATTCCCACAAAGGGAATAATGCTCCAAATGGGTAGCGTGGAGCCTATGTCCATGGTTGGCCTCCAATGGTCTGGGTATTAGGGTAGTTTACTCCTGAAAGAGCGAATACAATGTGCTCAGGCGCGAATGGAAGCAAAACGGTAACAAAGTATTTTGTTGCGTCACGCCTTTACCTTATTGTTCGCCTTGTTGTTCACCTAATAAGTTGGCAAGCGTAACACTATCAATGTATTGCTCAATCACGGCATCTAGCCCGCGCCAAAAAGAAACAGTGGTGCAAACATCTTGCCGGGGGCATACGCTTCCTTGCTCTAAACAAGAAACAGGAGCGGTGGATCCTTCTGCTGCGCGTAAAATGTCTCCCGCTAATATGTCTTTTGCCTTGCGTGCCAGGCGATACCCGCCGTATTTTCCCCGAACGCTGGTAATAATGTTTGCGCTTGATAAGCAGCGTGTTAATTGCTCCAGGTATTTCATGGAAACGCATTCTGCTTCGGCAATATCTTTAAGAGAAACAGGGCCATCTTTTATCTTTTCTAGTTTTGCTAAGGCTATAACCATGCGCAAAGCGTAGCGGCCCTTCGTTGAGATAAGCATTTGCGCCTCCTTGTTTGAGTTTGCGTGCTTCTTTTTTTGCTATTTTACCATCAAAGTACTTCACGAATGTTTCACACCATGCGCCGTTGTGTGGGTAAACAGCTAAAAAGTTTAAAAAAATACTTGCACTTGGGCAAGCTATTGCGTAGAATATTCACCTGCGCAAAGGCGCACCATTTGTGGTCAGGTAGCTCAGTCGGTAGAGCAGCGGACTGAAAATCCGCGTGCCGAGGGTTCAAGTCCCCCTCTGACCACCATGTAATTACTAAGTCGCCTTAACGGGCGACTTTTATTTTTGGCGGAATCTTCGCAGGACTTGAACCCTGCAAGATTCAAAGCTCTTTGGCGCTGCATTCCGCCTTCCGCCTGAGCAAGAGAGGTTTTAGTGAGCGCCGATACCACAACCATTGTCACTCAAATGGCTATGCTGTTTGTGCTGATAGGAGTTGGATACGCTTGCAAGCGCGCCCATTATACCAATGAAGAAGTTGATACGGGCTTATCAAAAGTGGTAATTAATGTTGCCATGCCTGCGCTTATTTTGTCTTCCGTTCTAAGTTCTGAAGAATCGCTTACCCTTGAAGAAATTGGTATCACCTTTCTTTTTTGCATGCTGGTTATGTTGTTTGTAGCTGTTCTTGCGTTTGCCTTTGTAGCGGTACTACGCATCCCTTCGGGGCTTAAGGGCGTATACCGTTTCATGATGACGTTTGGAAACGTGGGCTTTTTGGGCTTTCCTGTAATTCAAGCAATTTACGGTTCAGGTGCGCTTATCTATGCTTCCATTTTTCAAGTGCCGTTTAACCTGCTGTGTTATACGGTAGGACCTGCGTTCATTGTGCAAGACAAGCAGGGCGTGCGCGCGAAAAAAGTAAGCATCAAAACGTTTCTTACCCCTATGTCGTTAAGCTGCGTTGCAGCCATTCTTTTGGAAGTGTTTGGCGTGCACAATGTTCCCGTGGTAACCGATACCCTTACGCTTTTGGGCAATATGGCAACGCCTGCCGCCATGATTATCATTGGCTCTCAAATGGCAAACATGCCCCCGCGCGATATCGCAGGAACGCCACGCCTGTGGGTAATGTCGGTATTTCGCCTGATAGTGAACCCTCTTTTCGTGTGGCTTCTGTTCTCGCAATTTGTTTCAGACCCGCTGCTTTTAGGCACGCTGGTGGTGTTTTCTGCCATGCCGGTTGCTAACGTGGGCGTTATGTTCTCGCTGCTCTACGGCATAGACACCAAAACGCTTTCGCAAGGAATTATTGTTTCAACGCTACTTTCGCTCATAAGCATTCCCTTGCTGGTTATCTTTATGGGCTAGGGGAAGCGTTCGGTGCTGCCTTGTTTGCGCCTGGGGAAGTGTTTGACGTTGCCTGATTTACGGTAGGGGAAGCGCCCAGCACCGCCGGCTTTTGCCGCAGTGCGTAAAAAATCCAATCAGGATAGTTCTACAAAATCATAGTCAACATCTTCTGGCTTATAAGCGCTAACGAATTGCGCCGGTGTAAGGGCAGGAATGGGGCTTGTTTTAAAATCCTTGATATTGCGCGTAACAATTGCATCCATTCTGTTCCGATAAGCCGAAAAAGCGATAATTCCATCTTCTAAATCGGGCATGTCACTTTCTTTAGCAAGCAGGCAATCGCATTGTTGTGCGTCAATAATGCCAAACATACTGAACAAGTTATCCATTGCTTGCGCAACCTGCTTTTTAGAAAGAATTCCGCGCGCTTGCAGCAGGTATTCAATATCAGGAACTGCCGTTACGGCAAGGTATGTTTCCCACTTGCGTAACATGCACACGTCGTAAGCTGCAAAGGAGTCTCGGAAAAATTGAGGGTCCTGCTTCCAAATGTCAATAATGATATTGGTGTCAAAAAGAACTTTCATGGCGCCTACAATCCGTGTTTGGCCAGGCGCGCTTCACGCGCGTCGGCTAAGTTTGCACTCATAGGTAAAATGCCAACCATAGAACGCATGAGGGTTCTTCGCTGGTTAAAAGGATCATTGCTCGCGGAATTTTCCATACCAATCAATTCTGGAGGCAAAGCCTGGTGTTCGTCTAAATACAGAAACAGGCGGCGTATGGTTTCCGTTACGCCCACGCCTTCGCGCTCAAGCACTTTCATTCCGTGTTGTTTTAGCGTGGGGTCAAGCCGCACATTAAGCATGGCATCTTTCATGCGCCCCTCCAATCACTATGCTTTACGTAAAGCATACTATAGAAAAAGAGAAGAGCTGTCAACGCTTTTATGCTTTGCGGGATTATCTTAAAGAAGGAAGGCAAGGATAAGGGCTATGCCGCACAGCGCGGCGGTGCAAAGCCACAGAAGCCACACGGTTTTGCGCGGGCCTAAGCTTGTGCGCGCCAGGCGGTGGTGAAGGTGGTCAAGATCTCCTTTGCTAATGGATTGCTTTGCGCGAAGCCTGCGAATAATAGCAAAACAGGTGTCAAGAAGCGGTACGCCAGCCATTATCAGGGGAACGATAAGCGAAACAATGTTTTGCGTTTGTGTGGCGCTTGCTGCTGTGCCCGCCGCCGCGCCCGCCATCGCGCTTGCCGCATCGCCCGCTGCTACAATGGCTGCGGAGCCCATAATAGAAACCACGCCCAGCATAAGCCCCAGCACATGCGAACCGGAATCTCCCATAAAAAGGCTGGCAGGCGGGTAGTTAAAGCGCAAAAAAGCCAGGCAAACTGCCACGACCGCTACGGTAATAAATGCTGTTAGGTACGAACCCTTCGCCATAAAAAGGATGAGCAGTGCCAAGGAGATAAGAGCAACAATGCCGGTTGCCAGGCCGTCAAGCCCATCGCTTAAATTGATGATGTTCACAAAAACAACCAGGTACAGCACGGTTGCGGGGATATTTATCCAGTTCAAAGGCGTGGAAGGCGAAATGCCCAGCAGCTGCAAAACATCAATGGTAATGCCTGAGAAAGCAACGAGTGTGGCAGCTGCAATTTGACCAATAAATTTTGCAAGAGGCCCTATTTGCAGAATATCATCAACCAGGCCAACAACAAAAATGGCAGATACGCCTGCGAATAACAGCGGGTAGTTTATGCGCCCCGCACCAAGGCTGTCAAACGACCAACCGAATGCATAAACTCCCACCACAATGATTAAAGCTCCAGCGCAAAGCCCCAGGTACAAAGAAATGCCCCCGCAGCGAGGCAGGGGCATTGTGTTCATGCGGCAATCTCCCGGGTAATCGATGGCGTTAAAGGTGCGTGCAATTTTTTTGGACAGGGGAACGGTGGCAAAAGTCACCGCAAACGCCATAACAAAAACGATGAGCGCATAATACACGTGCACCACGTATCCGCCTTACCGCCCGATTGCTTCTTGTTACTTCCCCTCTTTTTCGGGCAAGGTAATAAGAACAATCATTCCAATAATAAAAGCACAACCAATTGTATCCCAAATGGTAACGGGGGTGCCCAGCAAAAGGGCACTGGTAGCAATGGCGGTTATGGGTTCAATGGCATCAAGCAGCCCGCCGATAACAGGTCCTACAATTCGCATGCCTTTCATGAAAAGCAAATACGCAATAATGGTTCCAAAAAGAATGGTGCCAAGCGTTCCCAGAATTACTTCGGTGTTTAATACGGGCATATTGTTCCAGGGCTGAAACGCAATACTAATTATGATGCCTGCAATGGTCATAGCCAGTGCGGTTACGGTAAGGCCACTGAACTTTTCAAGAAGTTTAACGGGTAAAAGAATATAGGCAGCCATGCCAAATGCGCCAAAAACACCCCAAAGGAAACCTTCGGTTGGCATAGCTAAAGAGTCAAAGCTTCCCTGCGTACAAAAGCAAAAAGTGCCGGTAAGTGCCAGTATAAGAGCAATAATTTCGCGGTGGGTAGGGTATCTTTTTACCGTAAGGCAGGTAACTGCAACAACAATAATCATGCCTGATTGCTCAAACATGGTTGCGGTGCCCGAGCTTGTGTAGGAAACCGTGAGTAAAAAGCCCATTTGGCAGGCAAAGGCACCAAAAAGGGCAAAGATAACAATGCCACGCATGTCGGTTTTGTTGTGACTAATAGCTTTAATCTCGCGGCGTGTGTCTTTTTTTGCAAGTGCAATAGGTAGCAAAACTACCGCAGCACCCACCATGCGTGCACAATTAAGCCATTCCGCCTGCACGTTTTGCCATTGGGTAAGGTATTGTGCAAAGGTGCCCGAAAGCCCCCAGCTAATAGCCGAAAGCGCCACCAACACGGCACCTATGAGTTTTGCCGTGTGTGCCGATTGTGTACCGGTTGTTTGTGTGCGGGATTTTTGTTTATGTGATACGCGCATGCTACGCGTTTTATGTTGATAAAGGCTGCCGGTAGCGGTACCGGTAACGGTATTGGTAGTCATTTTGAGTGATGTTCTCCTTTTCTATGTGTCTTTTTCTATCCGAAAACAAGGCGGCATTCTACGACATTGCGCTTGATAATGCGTAGTTTTTCGCGAATTATTTACATTTCAAAAGTTTTTCTCGACTGATGGCTAACAATTGGATATAATTCGTAAACGCGCCCGAGTGGCGGAATGGCAGACGCGGCGGTCTCAAAAACCGTTGGGAAACCGTGCGAGTTCGACTCTCGCCTCGGGCACCATTCCAAACATCGAAGACCTGGCCTTGTGCCGGGTCTTTTTTGTATAGTGCGACCTGTTGTTCTGCGCTGCGGCGCATGCAGTGGTACCTGCGGTGACGCACGCTGTGGTGCGCGCTGTGACATACGCTGTGGCGCACGTTGTGATGTGCGCGGCGGCCTACGCTGTGGTATTTTGCTTTTCGTTGAGGACAAACGTTAGCCAAGCGGCTTGCTTTT
>CAVDDP010000098.1:0-7909 GCA_963607695.1 Hallerella sp. | reverse complement strand
CTACTTGCTCATTTTCTTCCTGCGCGAAGCAAGAACAGAGCCTAAGGCAACGGCGCTTGCTGCAACGCATACAATGCACATGGCAACGGGGGTGCTATCGCCCGTTTTTGCCATGGTGCTTGAACCGCTTGCGCTCGCGGCGCCAGAAGCAGCAGTGCCCGCCTTTGCCTCAACGCTTAGGCTTGCAATGTTATTGGCCACAACAGTCTTTGACGGCGTGGTGCTTACCAACGTGGTAGCGTAATCTTCGCCCGAAAGCGTCATGCTACGATTCGCATCTTCAATGGCGGTCTTCAAGGCATCGTATTCTTCTTGCGTCATCCATTGCTTATCGGCAGGAACATCGCTGCCATCGGTGCTAATTACCACGGTATCAAGGAGCTTCTTAGCTTGCTCAAGCTTGGCAGAAAGTTCGTCTAAGCTTTCAACCGTTGCCCAGTCGTTCTCGTTTGAGAACGTTTTAATGGGGAAGTTATCAATAGCGCAGGCTAGATAGTAGCTCTGTTTGTTGGTGGTCATTTCTTCAACAATGGGTGCCCAGTCACTCCAGGTGCCATCGCTTGCCTGGGTATAGCTTTCACCTTCGTTAACTTTAGCTACGGAATACGCTTCTCTTGCCGGATCTACAAGGCTTTTTGCCAAAGGCGTAATCTGCTGGTCTACCAGTTGTTGCCATGCATCACTCTTAACATATTCAGCAAGGGCGGTCTCCGCCAAAGCTTCAGCAGTAGCTTGATCTTTACCTTCGTACTTATATTTTGCGATGAACTGCGCTTTTATTGACTCTAAGTACATGCTCTTGTAAGACTCAATTACCTGGTTCAAAGCATCATCATAATTAGCATCGGTAATTTGCCCTGTTGACATTCCCGCCGTGCGGTAATACTTTCCATCGGTATTGCAATACTGCGTTACAACTACCGAATATTTTTGCCCTTCACGCATGGGAACCCATTCGTCTTCCCCCAGCAAGCAGCGGTGATATCCGCCGTAAGTATAGGTCCTTTTGCCTTCGTACGCTTTGGTTCCATCGGTGGGGCTGGTGGCATTTTCGTTAAGCAAGTACACCTGGTATGTAACGGTGGTGTTTGGCTTGGTAGTAGTGCAGGTAACGCTGCGCAAAGAGCGATCTTCTGTTGCAGTGAATTCATTAGCCGTGCTCACCGGAGTATCGGAAGGCAGGGCAATCATGGAGTTATACACCATGTAATCGTACTGGTTTTCAATCTTGCCAACGGCATCTTCGTCATCAGAGCCGTCGGTGCTTGCTTGCAGAATGTCAAAGTCAAACGCCTCAAGCATAGTGATAGATTGGTCATAGTAGGAAACCCAGAAATACCCGTTTTCACCCCAGGTGCTGTGGTTCGGAGCATTTTCAGTTTCCGCACCCCAGCTGTTTTTCACCAGCCATGCACCATTACCGGGTGCTTCCTTAACAAAATTTGTTGCTGAATAATTATCGTCCCAGCCAACAATGGTAACAGCATGATTGGCTTGTGCCTGCTCGTAGGTGTAATGAGCCCAGGTGTTCTGGTTAATATATTTGCGCTGGTTGTTGTCACCAAGCTTTGTGGTATCGGCATGGAAGCCCATAGAAACAGCGCGGCCCTGGCACAGGTTTTCTTTTACCGCAGCCATGGTGTCTTTGTTGTACGTTACATAGTTTTTGTTCTCATCATACACGCGCATGTCGGGCAAAATGTAGCTTTCTGCAAGCTCGTAGGCAGACTGCCCGTACAAATCCTCGCTTACCGACCAATCGGTATTCGGATTATCTTCGCTTGTAGTGCTTACACCTGTTACGGGGTCGCATGAATAGTTGCTGGCATACCACATTTTGATAACCTGCTTGCCGCCGTCAATTTCGGCAACCATTCCCTCTTCATCAAGCACTTTCATGGCAGAGCCCTCTGCCGTGCCATCGCTTACCGCGCACACCCACAAATCCTGGTTGTTCTGGTACGGAGCAACAGACTCTGATACGGGCCCTACACCTGCCGCAAATAAAGCAGTGCCATAGTCAAGCGTGCCACCAGTGCCTAAACGGGTGTAAGCATTGCCCATGTAGCCTTCGCCCGCCTGGCCATTTCCTACCGATTCAGGCGCTGCGTTAAATGCCCACCACACAAGATAGCGCTCGGAAAGGTCAAACGTTGTTGCGTTGTAGCTAATATCAGTGCGACCATTGCGTATTTCTCTTTCCATAGCAGAAAGAATGCTGGTCTCGCTTGCTGCGGTAACGGAAAAGCCCCAGCACGTGCCCCACGGGTTTTGGTTCTTTACGGGGGTTACCACGCTATCTGTTGTGTTGCTGTCGCCATTAGGGTCGCGCAGGTCAAACTTGGAATCCGAGGGGTTGCCAAAAAGGTACTCCACGTAATCGTTTGTTTCGCTGGCTGAAAGCGCGTTGCTTGTTGTGGTAGCGGTAGAACTAAATGCGGAAGTTGGCGAAGCTGTTGCCTCTTCTACTGCCGCAGACCACTCTTCAGCGGCAGCGCTGGCGTCTTGCGCATACGCCGCAAGAGGTGCTGAAAAGCTCATTGATGCTGCAAGAACAACAGCAAGCCCTGCTTTCGCACCCCGCCCAAGCACGCTGTGCGCCCGGGCTGTTAACGTGTGAAAACTCATATGAATCCCTTCTTTTGGAAATTTCCCTTGATAAAACACTATAAGCTGTAAAATTCTACCACCAAGAAACACCAGAAAGAAGGGCTGTTATTGCTTTTTGACAAACTTGGCATAGCGCAAAAAGGCGGGCCCAGGAGGGGGCGCGGAAGAGCACACTCGCGAGAAGGGCACACTCATGCACGCATAGCGCAATTCCCCGCCGCGCTGCGCACGCCGGGCTGAGCCACACCCCACAAAAAAGCGGCCACCGTTTCCGGCAGCCGCCTTCTCATTCACGAAGAAGCTCAAAGCTACTTGTTCAATTTCTTCTTGCGCGATGCAAGCACAGAAGCCAGGGCAACAGCGCTTGCCACAGCACACACAGCGCACGTGGCAACCGGGGTGGTATCGCCCGTTTTTGCCATAGTGCTTGAGCTGCCGCCTTGCGCCGCAGCGCCCGAGGTTGCAGTGCCCGCTTTTGCTTGAACGTTCAAGCTTGCCAGTGAGCTTGCCACTTCATCACTTGAAGGCGTGGTGTTTAGCAGCTTAGTTGCGTAATTTTCACCCGCGCCCGTCATGTACTCTTCTGCCTGTTCAACCGCTTCGCTAAGCGTGTCAAAATCGGCTTGCGTCATCCACTGGTCGCTGGAAGAAACATCGCTACCATCAGCACTAATTTTGGCATTCGCCAGCGTTTGCTTTGCACTCGCAAGCGCTTGCTCAAGCTCGCTTAAATCTTCCAGCGATGCCCATTCGCGCAGTTCCGAGAACGCCTTAATAGGGGCGTTGTCGGCTACCAGGTTTTGCCCTCCAACGGTTACCTTCTTTTCAACTTCAGCTTTCACGTTTGTCCAGTCGGACCATTCGGTTTCATCGGTAACCGAAGCAATATCAGTAGTAGAGCTTTGCGTTTCAGAATCCACGTTCCACGTAACGCTTGTCCAGCTTTCACCAGCGTTAACCTTAGTCACAAAGTAGGCATTCTTGTAGCTATCAACCTGGGGGTCAACGTTTCTTTTAATGTAATTCTTAACATTCTCGTTGTTCTCAATCGCATCAGCTGCCATTTCTTCAGCCTCTTGCTTAAGCTTCTCTTCGGTCCAATCGGGATGTTCTTGCTGATATTGCTTGTAGAGCACGGTATAAATCAAACCGTACACCTGGCCTTGTACCGATTCATAAATGGCCGCTTCATACGAGGCAACAGCTTCATCGGTAGGCTTTCCTTTATTAACCGCCACGCCCTGATAATACAAGCCATCATCCATGCATTTTTGCGTGGTAACAACGGCAAAGCGCTGGCCTTCACGCATAGCAATCCAGTCTTTTTCATCAAGCGAAATGCGGTGGAATCCGCCGTAGTCATACAATTCGGTTGCTTCATACACCAAGGTGCTGTGGTCGGGATCAGTAGGAGTTGTTGCTTCATCGTCGAGCAAATACACCTCGTAATCCACTACAGTGTTGGGTTTATAAGTAGCGGCCGAAAGGGTGCGCACTGCTAAGTCTCCCTCGGCAGTAAAGATATTCGCCGAGCTTATAGGATTCTTGCTGCTGTTCGTAACGGAACCAACTTCAGGCAGGTAATCGTACTGGTTAATGTAATATTGTCCAGTGTTGTTATACGAAGTAGTGTCAAAGTCATACGATTCAATCAAAGAGATTGACTTGTCGTAATACGAAAGCCAGAAGTAGCCATCATTTCCCCAGCCACCATTCTTACCTTGGTTGGGAAATTCGTTTGATGCGGCTCCCCAGCTGTTCTTTACCAGCCAGGCGCCATCGCCTTCGGGAAGATTATTAACACCATCGCCAAAGTTAGTTTTGCTGTAGGTGTCATCCCAACCAACAATAGTAACAGCGTGGTTGATCGTTTCTGCTTTGTAGGTATACTGTGCCCAATTGTTCTGGTTCATGTAAGTGCATACGCCATCCTCATCGGGCTTTGACTGATCAGCAAAGAAAGCAATAGACACCGCCCGGCCATACCGTTCAATCTCTTCCTTAATGGCAGTAACGGCATTCATATCGGTGCCTGTGCAATTTCCCGTTGAATCAAGAATTCTGGTTTCAGGCAAAATGTTGCCATCTTCCAGGTTGTAATACGCCACGTTATACAAGCTTTCGTCCACATCCCACGTGGTATACGTGGTGGTACCGCTGGCATTTGTGTAGTTGCCAGTCCAGCAATAACGGTTCACCTCTGCACCGTTTGCTTCGTATTCTTTCGCCTGCTCTTCGGTAAGATACATCTCTTTTGTTGAGCCATTTTCTGTTACGTAGCAGGTCATAATACCTTCGCTGTTTTGGTAAGGCGCCATAGATTCAGGCAAGGGGCCCATGCCCGAGGCAAACACCGAAGATCCATATGCGAAGAATCCGCCCGAGTTCATACCAGCATTCGGGTCGGCTGACGAGTTGTGGTAGCCTTCGCCCGCCTGATCTTCCCCTACGTATTTTGCCAACGCGCCGTTGTTGTTGTAAACCGCCTTAACAAGCTGCAGCTCGGAAAGGTCGAACAACGTGGCTTCGTAGGTTTTACCTTCTTCCGACAAAATGCTGGTTTCAGCTGCGGCAATAATGGAAAAGCCCCAGCATGTGCCCCAGGGGTTTTGGAACTTTACGGGCGTGACCACGCCTTTGTCGCGCAGGTCGTATTTATCCGAGGGCGTGTAGTCAGAGTCGTAAGAAAGAGCCTGTATGTCACTGGAATAAGCGTACGAATACGTTTGGATGCTCTTGTCGGCCTGGGCTTTTTCAATGGATTCGGTCCAGCCGTCTATTACGTCGCTTTCCGAGGCATAGGCAGCTGCCGAAAATATGCCGGAAAACGAGAGCGCCAGCACCACCGAAAGCACCACGTTGCCGGTACGTTTGAGCGCTGTGCGGCAAGCCGAGCCCTTCCCCATGCGGAATTTTTTCATGTATGTTCCCTTCTTTGATTTTATAAAGAACTGCAAAGCTCATTATTCTTTGGCCATAACGAACGCATTATACCGCCATTATCTGCGATTTCAATGTTTTATTATGCAGTTTTTAAAAGGGGAAGGGAAAGCCAGCAATCGCGCGCACTAACTCCATTCGGCAATGTTTATCATGCGAGCCACGCGGCGTTCAAGTGCTGTGCGTATATAGGGCAAGCGCGCTTCTATCTGCTGGTTTTTAGCAAGAATTTCAAGTGCTTCATCAACGAATCCTTCCATGTTGTTAACATTAAACCAGCTCATGTCTTCAACTAAAAGCATTTGCCTGGCAGGGCTTGTTTCAAATTGCTTGCTTGCAAAAGAGAACTCGCCCTTTTTCAATAGCTGCAAATCGGTATCGCACCAAAGACTTGTTCCTGTGTCAAAAAGGGGCGCAGGCTTGCATTCCAGCGTTTCAACATTGCGTACAATGCCAAAGTTTCGCCAATGCCTATCGGTATTTGCCATAATGTCATCGCACACAATCATACGCTCAAGAGACTCTTTTATATTTGGCACTCCTAGCTGATTACAACATTCTACATAGTGGTCAAAATCGTTCATGACTGCGCTTTGTTTTGCTGCCTTCATAACGTAAACTGCCGGCACGTATTCTTCTTGATTGGTTAGAAAATTTGAACACACGCACAAAGGCGTGCCCCCGGTCACTTCAAGTTCATAAGAAACGTACTGTTCAGAGCTCAGAAGCCTTTTATGAAGAGCTGTTGCCACCACTTCATTGAAGGGCTCCTGATTGTTTTTTAAGCCACCCTTTTTAAGCATGCGAATACCCTTACGAACAATCCATTCCTTTGAAAGATTGCCCTCTGACGTGTTGTTGGGGTGCGCATGCAACTTTCTTGCTTCGCCAGAAAATAGATTCTTGGTTTTTTCGCTTACCTGCTCAAAATCATTATTGAAGAAATTAACATCTTCCCAGGACAACCCGCTTTTATAAGGTTTAATCCAATACTGGTCAGAAAGCGAAAGCCCTAAATTTCTATACAGAAGCTCTTCGGGAATTAAAACTCCTGCATCTGAAAGAAGATGCTGCAGTCCATTGCGTGTGCGGGGTATTCCCCGATTTTGCCACCAGGCATTAAATTCAATAAGGGGAATGGTTCCCGATGAATTGTTTGCCAAGCCCAAAGGCGCCCGCCGAGAGTCCAAAGGTTCGCCAATAAAAGTGAACTCTTTTTTTTCTTCGTTGTAAACAAGCTTTGCTATCTCATGCGTGCGGTTCATAAGCATAAACCTCACTTCATGTTTTCCCGACCCTCGTTTAGGACGCCCGCCTTTTTTGTTTGCGGTGCGGGCGCGCGTGTTTACCGAAGCTTCATCTACAAGCCATATTCCAGACACTTTTTCAGCTTTGAGCTGATTGTTTTTAATGAGCTCCAGCACGCGGCTTTTGGATACAGAAAGCCGTTCTGCTGCTTCTTGCGTGGAAATCATGCGAAGACCTTACTAACCCTTGGTTGTTTCCAATAGTTTTAATTATACAGAAAGTATATATAACTATTGGTTTTATGCAAGAGTTTCCGTTCAATTTAAGAGCAGTTTCGTCTATAAGCGCTCGTCATTCTTAGAAAGAGCAATTGCTTTTCAGCCATTACCCTTATTTGCTAAACCAGCATGAACCTGGCGCCTGCAACAATAGGAGCAAGGGAGCAATGCCGCTTGCTGCTTTACATGTGAAAGGTTTTCTGGATGCCGCACTTTGCAAGAATGGCAGTTAGGCCTGCGAAAAGCGCAGGTCTAACTGCGTAAAGAACCCACATGGTTAGATTATTGCCTTAGAAGGTTTCGCGCGCTACCAAAGTGTCTAGCGAAAGCGTTTCTGCGTGGCGTGGCGAAGGTTCACATGTTGCGGCAGGGTGTCCAACCATAAGCAAGTCTACCAGCACGTAGTTTTCCGGCACGTTGAAATTCTTGCGGATAACCTGCGGATCATAGGCACCAACCCAGCAGCTTCCCAAGCCTGCTGCCGTTGCTGCGTTTGCCATATTTGTAAGAACAATGGTGGTGTCAATGTCGCCAAAGTCGCCCGTTTCGTAGCCAAGCCCCTTTGCCGATGCGCCTTTGTCATACGCGCCAATGATAACTGCCTGCGCGCCATAACGGCACTTGGTAGCTTCATCTACTTTTGCCAAACCTTCCTGTGAAGTTACCACGCACAAGCGAAACGGCTGGTTATTGCATGCGGTTGGCGAAAGCTGCGCGGCACGTAGCAACGCTTCTATGTCCTGTTCAGCAACCGGCTCGCTGGTAAACTTACGAACAGAAAAACGGTCGGTTAATAATTGCAGGTATTCATTGATGTTCATGGCTTTCCTTTC
>CAVDDP010000097.1:0-7943 GCA_963607695.1 Hallerella sp. | reverse complement strand
GCCTTTTCTTGTTTGGCGGCGTAAAACTGTTCTACCTGTTCAACGGTAAACGTAGAATCGCAATAGTCGCACTTTAAAAGCTGTTCTTCGCTGGAAAAATGAAGCGGCCCCCCGCAGGCGGGGCACTGATAGTTCACGGTTTCAACCATAGATACATCCTTTTTTTGGATAAAGCTTGGCTTGAGAAATGCCAAGTGAATGCAAAAGCGCTGCTTTCAAAACCGCTTCTAAAACCGCTTTCAAAACTGCTTATTAAAAGGTGAACTTTTGCATTGCTGCCTGCTAAAACCTACAAAAGGGAATTATACGGTATGATTGTTAGACAAAGCAATTAAAACAAGCCAAAGCAGCGTTTCTTTTCTGTTTCCTGTGCAACCTGCAGCCCCTTGAAGTCATAGCCTGTGGGCTCAAGGGCGCGCTGTACTTCTTCAAACGAGGGCTCGTAATCAAGTTCCATGGTGGCTTGGTTTTTCTTGCGCGAGGCGCTTACTTTTTTCGCTTCGGGAAACGCTTTACGCAGCGTATCGGCAATGTGTGACTCGCACATGCCGCACATCATGCCTTCAATGGTAAGTATGATTTTCATAGTTACTTCTTGTCCGCTTCCTTCTTCATGTTTTTTACCATGCTTTCTGCCGCCGCGCACGATGCGGGCTTTTGCCCACCCGAGCAGCCCGTACACCCGCCGCAGCTACCTTTGCCGCTTTTGTGGTCACGCACAATGCTTCTGATAGCAAGTGCCACGCAAAGCACCAAAATGGCAAGTATGACCCATGATCCTGCATTCATTATGGCTCCTTATAATCCTTGTTGGTTTTTACAAACATGCCTTTTTCTTCCCCTTTTTCTTCCCCTTTTTCTTCTTTTTTAGGGGCAAAAACCATGTTTCTAAAAACGAACTTACCTGCGCCGTGTATTCGTTCTAACAAAAAGGCTGGGAGGGTGTTTGCCCGCCCAGCCTGTGAATTATAACAGCGCTTGAATTATTCTTCAGTTTGCTGTTTCTTTGCATACTTGTTCGGGCGGAACAACAAGTACAGTACGGCGATAACAACAAGAATCGCAATAATGGTTCCAACGCCAAACGCGAGCTCGCCCGTTGCCAAGCCCATGAACTGGTAGCACACAAATGCCACAATATAGGCAACCAGGCACTCATAGCCCCATGCAGCAGCAGCCCATTTGATGCCACCCATCTCTTTCAGGATGGCGCTCATTGCAGCGAAGCAGGGGATGCACAGCAAGTTGAACGCCAGGAAGCTAAAGCCCGCAGCGGTAGGCAGCGCCGCTTGAACAGCAGAGTACCAACCAGCGTCGCAAGCGTATAGAATGCCCAAGGTGGAAACAATGTTTTCCTTTGCGGTAATACCCACAATGGAAGCGGCGGTTGCTTGCCAGGTGCCCCAACCAAGAGGAGCAAAGATGCCGGAAATAGCGCCACCAATAACAGCCAGAATAGAATCGGCCTGGTCTTCCACTGCGCCAAACACGCCATCTACAAAGCCATAGCTGCTCAAGAACCAAATAACAATGGTTGCCAGCAAAAGAACGGTCAAGGCCTTCTTCACGAATGCCATGCAGCGCTCGCCGGTTGCACGCATAACGCTACCGAATGAAGGCAGGTGGTATGCAGGAAGTTCCATAACAAACGGGGTTGCTTCGCCTGCAAACGCCTTGAATTTCTTCAAGATAATGCCGGAAAGCAAAACGCAAGCGATGCCCATGAAGTAGGCGCACGGGGCAACCCACCAAGCGCCACCAAATACGGCGCCAGCAATCAAAGCGATGAACGGAAGCTTTGCACCGCAAGGAACAAAGGTTGCGGTCATAACGGTCATGCGGCGGTCGTTGATGTTTTCAATGGTGCGGCTTGCCATAACGCCCGGTACGCCACAGCCCGAGCTAATAAGCAGTGGAATGAAGGATTTGCCGGATAGACCGAAGCGGCGGAAGATGCGGTCCAAGATGAACGCAACACGGGAGGTGTAACCGCACAGCTCCAAGAAGGACAGCAGTAAGAACAGGATGAACATCTGCGGCAAGAAGCCAAGCATAGCGCCCAGGCCGGCAATAATGCCGTCGAAGATTAAGCCGTGCAGCCAGCTGTCTTCTGCTAAGCCGGCAGCGCTGGTAAGGTTTTCAACTAAGGTAGGAATGCCTGGAATCCAAATGCCATATTCGCTGGTGTCGGGAGCAACTTCGCCCACGGCCTCAATGGCTTCAGAGCGGGCATCAAGGTTGCTTGCCGTTACCTTGCTGTTTTGCTTTAAGTAGGTAACAGCTTCTTGAGCTTCGGCGTTATCGCCTGCTGCTTCTGCCAGAACATCAATGGCTTCTTGGTAAGCGGCGGCGTCAACTTCAACCATTTCGCCGGTACCGGCATCTTCGTCGTAATCTTGGTAGGTGTTGCCAACGCCTGTTTCAACAACGCCAACAGCGCTTTCAAATTCGTCGTTTACTTCATCGAAGGCAGCTTGGGCGCCATCAATGCCCACAATGGGGGCGGGGTCTAAGTACCAGCCGTCGCCAAACACGCCATCGTTTGCCCAGTCGGTTGCAACGCCACCAACCGTAGTAACGGAAATGTAGTACACCAGGAACATGACCACCGCAAAAATGGGAAGAGCCAAAATACGGTTGGTAACTATGCGGTCAATTTTGTCGGAGATTGATTCTTTCTTGCTGCCTTCGCCTTTGGTGGCAACGTCGTTGATAATGCCGCTAATCCACTCGTAGCGCTCGTTAATGATGGCGCTTTCAGCGGTATCATCGCAAGCTGCTTCAATGGCTTTTTGCTGCTCGGAAACATTGGGAATGCCCTCAATGCCTTCCCCAATTTTTTCGTCGCCTTCCAACAGTTTTACAGCGTAGAAGCGGCGCACCGCCGGGTCAATGGTGTCGGGGAGCTTTGCCGTTACTTCTTTTACGGCAGGCTCAATGGCATCGCTAAAGGTCATGCCGCACGGTGCAGCTTTAGAGGAAAGCGTGCCCATGGCAGAAAGCAGCTCGTCAATGCCTTCGCCCTTTAAGGCAGAAATTTCTACCACGCTTGCAGCACCCAGCTTTTCACCCAGGGTGTCAATGTTAATGGTGTCGCCGTTTTTGCGTACAACGTCCATCATGTTAATGGCAACCAAAACGGGTAAGCCCAGCTCAAGCAGCTGAGTGGTCAGGTACAAGTTGCGCTCTAAGTTGGAGCCATCAATAATGTTGATAATGGCGTTAGGGCGCTCTTCGATAATGAATTTACGGGCAACAACTTCTTCTAAGGTATAAGGAGAAAGAGAGTAGATACCCGGAAGGTCAATAATTTGGTAATCCTTATTGGCCTTGCAGGCGCCTTCTTTCTTTTCCACCGTAACGCCTGGCCAGTTACCAACGCGTTGGTTTGAACCGGTTAAGGCGTTGAAGAGAGTCGTTTTGCCGCAGTTAGGATTGCCGGCTAGTGCGAATCTCATGTTTCGTTCCTTTCGTTTGGTATTTCCCTTCAGTCGTGCTGCATTGGTTATGCTGCATCAGTCGCGCTGTATCAGCCACGCTGTGTCAGTCGCGCTGTGCCAGTCGCGCTGTTGGGAAGTGTTAGCAAAGGCTAACTTGTAGTCTTAAAAAATGCCGCTTAAGCGGCGCGTTTGTTGAAGCGCGTTTTTACTGAACGTCACTGAACGTTACTGAACTTCTTCAACTTCAACCATGCTGGCGTCTTCTTTACGAAGCGTAAGCTCATAGCCGCGAACCGTTACTTCAACGGGATCTCCCAAAGGAGCAACTTTGCGCACGTAAATGGTGCAGCCTTTGGTAATGCCCATATCCATAATGCGGCGCTTGATGCCGCCTTCGCCGTGAATTTTTACGGCTTTAACGGTTTCGCCACTTTGAACATCGCGTAATGTCTTCATGGAGCCTCCTTTCAAGTAAGCAATCGGGGATAGTGCTAACAACGTGTTGACCAGGGAATAAAAGAAATGTTTTGCGGGTAGTACCTATGCTGGTAGTACCTGTATTAACGCAGCAAGACCCATCAGCAAAAAGCTGTTGGCAGGTCTTGCTTGATAGATACGCCGCGCGCCTAAATCATAATGCTTTTAGCCATTTGCTTGGAAAGAGCAACGCGGGTTCCTTTCACATTCACAATAATGTTGCCATCGAAATGCGAAACAACCGTAATAGGCTCGCCCGGCAAAAAGCCCATGTCTTGCAAGTGGCGGCCAAGGTCGCCCCCCACTTTGAGCTGTTTAACGCGGTAGTTGCCCGTTTCTCTGAGTTCAGAAAGTACCATGATATGGCCTCGCTTCCCGTTACTTCTCTTTGTCAAAAACATGTTAGCTTTGGTGAACAAACCGATGTTAGCTGCGGTGAACTCTTTCGTCAAGCCATGAATATAAAAAAGTTGAATATCGCTAACTTTTGATGGTTCAGTGGAAATTAAGGGGAAGCGCAAAAAAGCCGTTTTAGGTTTCCCTAAAACGGCTTGGTGACCAAGTATGATTCACTGAAAAAGTGCGGGCGCAAAAGAGAAGCTTATTCAGCGGCTTCCCCATTATTTGCTAAACGCTGAGAACCCTCAAACGTGAAGCGTCCCAGCTTTACGCCGCCCAAAATGTGAACATGCAAGTGCGGCTGCGTTGCGGCAGAATCGGGGCCGGTGTTAATAACCGAGCGATAGCCCGATTCTCCCACGCCCTTGATCTTTGCCACTTCGGGCACTACTTTCCACAGCTTGCCCAAAAGTTCTTCGGGTACGCCGTCTTGCAAGTTGGTGTAGTGCTTTTTCGGAACAACCAGCGTGTGAATAGGGCATTCAGGCTCAATGTCGTCGAAGGCAAAAAAGTCGTCGTCTTCATACACAATATTGGTGGGAATTTCGCGAGCAATTAATTTACAGAACAAGCAATCATCCATAGTGGCTCCTTTTCCGGGGAATGGGCGGCGGTTTTTGCCGCGCAGTTGCGTTACGCCGCGTATTGTACGCCTTTTGGCGTGCGTTGCTGTTTCGCGCGTGTTTCTTCACCATAAAAAACCGCATGGCTGGGAAACCATGCGGTTTGTGCTGGAGCAAAAGGTGCTTTTAGAAAAAGCGGGAAGGTTTGTGATTTTGTGCTTGTCAGGCTTGCGCGCCAGAACTTGTGCGCAAAACGTACGTTGCTACTTTCCGCTCATCATAAGTTGCAGGGCGTATTCCACACTTCTTTGAGCAATAGGCGCCATATAGGCAGCTACCACTTGCGGGTCGCAGGAATTGGGGTAGCGGAAGCCAAAGAAGCAGTACCCTTTGTGGTACTTTCCGTAGGTATCAAGGCAGCGATCAACTTCTGCTTTAACTTCTTCAATGGTGGCGCCTTCTTGCGCAACTTTTCCGTTGGAGTCAAAGCCGCCTACAAATCCAAAATGGTCACCATAGGTAGTAATAAGCTTCTCAATGTCATTGCTCACCTGAACGGAAGACCACGCAACCCAGCCGCAATCAATGAAGTCTTCTACCAGCTCTTCGGCGTGGCCGCAACAGTGATAAATAGGAATAATGCCGCGGTCTATGCAAGCCTGAGCAAAGCGCTTGTGATGAGGCTTTATTAGCTGGCGATACACCTCGGGCGACATGAACAGGTCTTTTTCGGTTGCAATGTCGTCAAAATAGGTAATGGTATCGGGGTGATACGCGTCAATAATGTAATCCAAAGAGGCAATTTTGTAATCGGTTATAGCGGTGAATAAATCGTTTACTTCTTCCGGGTTTGCCACCAGCGCAATAAGGGAATCTACAAAGCCCATGAGCGCCGCAAGACGCTCAAAAATGCCGTTACCAAAGCCAAAGTCAACGCATTCGTGTTCGCGGTCGGGTTCGCCAATCATCTGGCATTCCTGGGCAAATGCCGCTTTCCAGTCAAAGGCTGCAGGGTCGGGGATAGTAATTTGGTCGCGCCACTCTTCAATGTTGGTTAGCGGGGTAACCGAAACATCGGGAACACCGGCACCGCCGCCTGAACTGGGGTATTCCCATTTGTTGCCAAAACCGTCCATGCCATCGCCAAACTGGTTTCCTTTTTCAATAGAAGGGCCATTTATGGCGCCAAAGCCCATAACTTTGTTTCCCACAAAGCTGCTGGGAACAAGCGGGGTTTCTTCGTGATGCAAGAACTTGAAATAATTTGCTTTGAAATCAAATGCGGGCATATCGCTCATAAGACACACTCCTTACTTGTAAACACTCTTTTTGTAGGTAATAGACCATAAGTTTGCTATACGGTTATTCACTTGTTATAACTGCAGTTCAAGTAAGTGTTGCAAACAGGGTAGTCTGTTTCATGGTGAATTGGTACGGCGAAAAAGTACAATTTTTCACATGCTTATTGCAATACATTTGTCTAAAATAGACAAATTGAACGATATTGATGCTTTCAGAGCACCTGCATGGTGTGGGCGCTCATGTTCGTAAGGTGGCTATGAGCTGCCCATATGCTACTTGAAAGGGGGAATTTCCCATGAACTTAAGCATGTCCATGATTGAAAGCCGCTTGTTAGCAGGCGACAAAGGGGTGGATATTTCCGACAATTCCCGCTCAATCAAGGGCGTTCGCTTCCTTTCCGAAGGCCAAAAAGAGCGCTCGCAGGAATACGTGTACATTGGAAAAGCGTCGGAGTTTTTCGACGACCCGCACTACGCCGATGCACTGGTGCTTTCAAGCGGCCGAAACAGCATTGTGTGCAAAGGCCCCAGCTACGAAGATCTTCTTAACGAAGTAATTGGCGCTTTCGATTTTTTTAACGATGTTGAAATGCGCCTGTTGTCGTTGGCGGCAAAACATGCATCGCTATCCGATATGCTTGCGGTGGTTGGCACCGCAACCGAAGATTCATTCCTTGTTTTTGGCATTGACGGTTCCGTTTTAGGAAAAATTAACGAAGAGCGTTTGCCCCAGAGCAACGTATTTTTAGAGGTAATGGGGCGCGAAAAATTGCAGGCCAGCGTCATAGGCGGCTATTTCAAAGATAGTAGCGGTACCGTTCTTCATGATCTATCTAATGTTCCCCAAACTTCTGGAGGAACCGATGGCTCTTTTGCGGTGTGTATGTATTTATACCAGGAAGACGAAGCGGTGGGCTTTGTTATGTGTTTTCCCCAGCAGCGCAACAAAACAAATCTCGCAGAATCACTTGAGTCGGTTATTGCCCCCTACCTGGTGCAATCTGCAGAATTTGTGAGCAGTACTTCTCCCAATCAATCTAAACAGCGCGCTCTTGAGGGATTGTTGTTGGGTGCCCGCGCATCGGAAATCGTAGAAGCGCGCATTATGAGTTTGCTGGGAAGTCCAAACTTTTTGAAGGTTATTACGATTGGCTGTTTAGGTGTTCAAAACCGCACGCAGCGCTTGCTTCTTATGAATGAAGTAGAAGAATGGGACATTTTGTGCATGTCATGCGAAGTGGGAAACAACGTGGTGTTTTTGGTTTCCAGCGATTTATCGGAAAAGCTTATTCGGCGAATTGAAACGTGCTATGACAAGAAAAGCCTGATTATGGGTGTGTCGATGGATGCTTTTGGGCTGGAAAACGTGCAATCTGCGTACCGGCAGGCTCTTTTTGCATTAGAAGAATCGGAAGAGGCCGGGGTGCGCTATTGCGAAGATTTAGCGCTTCCGTTTTTGCTGGAAACCATAAGGAAAGAACCGGCGGCGCAAAACTTACTGCACCCTGCCGTGGGCATTCTTAAAACATATGATGCGCAAAATAAAACGGAGCTTTTTCCTACGCTTTGCGCCTATATGGCGGTTCGGTGCAATCAGTCGCTTGCGGCAAAAAAGCTGTTTGTGCACATCAACACGCTTAAGTACCGGTTAAAACGCATTGTGGAACTAACGGGCATTAACTTTGAAGACCAGGATGCTCTGTTGTATCTTGAGTTGTCTTTGTACCTTTCTTCTTAATTTTC
This sequence comes from Hallerella sp., assembly GCA_963607695.1. GTDB lineage: Bacteria > Actinomycetota > Coriobacteriia > Coriobacteriales > Eggerthellaceae > CAKUOV01. The sequence goes on along the minus strand of CAVDDP010000097.1, from coordinate 19 downwards.
CCGCAACTCATCCCTTAAT
>CAVDDP010000096.1:0-8118 GCA_963607695.1 Hallerella sp. | reverse complement strand
CCCTTGTTTTCTGATTGCTTCTTGTATATTAAAGGAATGGAAATGGCCTTGGCAGGACATGTTTCTACGCACGCACCACAACGCGAGCATTCGGGAATAAGGCTGCTGTGCGGGTCCACCTCTTCCGGGCAGCTTTTCACGCAAGCAGTGCAGTTAACGCCGCGCGTGCGCAGGCACTTGTTTTCGTTCACCTGCGGGCGCAACAGCTTGCCATGCGACGACACCAGCGAAAACACCGCGCTAATGGGGCAAAACTTTGTGCACCATTTGCGGAAAAACACCACTTCAACAATGATAAGCAGCGGGAAAATAATAAGCCCCCACGAAGCCTCGTTAAAGCGGAACAAATTCCAAATGCCAATGGTTACCGCAAACGATAACCCCACGGGGCAAATCAAACAAAATACGGGGAAGCCGAAAACGAAAGACGAAGCAATGGCGCCCAGCAAGGTAACGTGGCGCGAATCGAAATGGCGCCCGTCGCGCTTGCCACCCACGGGCGCAAGCTTTGCACCTGCGGTTTCGCCCGCGGCGCCAACCGCCTCGCCGGCCGCATCGCCGCCCGCGGCGCCAGCCGCAGCGCTAGACACATTGCCGCCCGCTGCGCAAGTCGCAGCACCAGCCGCTTCACCAGCCGCTTCACCAGCCGCTTCACCAGCCGCCTCGCATGCCGCATCGGCACCGGCCGCTTCCTCAGGCGCTTCCTCACAACCTTTAGCGCGCGCTTCCTCTTCGGCCTGGCGCTTCTTCTTTGGCGTGAAAAAGTGGCGAATATGCGGCACAGGGCAGCCCCAGCTGCAAAACGCCTTGCCAAGCACTACGCCCAGCACCAGCACCAATACCAAAAGCACCAAAGGATGCACCAGAAACGCCTTGGCACCTGCCAGCACTTCAAGCGCTCCAACAGGGCAAATGGCAGCAATGTCGCGCCACCCCAAAGCAGAAGGAGTGCCAATACCGGTGTGCACCACCAAGCCCACTACCACAGAAAAGAACACAACAGCAGCAACAATGCCGCGCGCTTTAGAAAACTTCATGGTGCGCTACCCCCTTTCCACTTTTTGCACGTTAATGCCGCGCAACTTTGAGCCCTGATACGCACCCAGCGATGCCGAAGGGCACGCGTATTCGCAGCGCCCGCAACCGTTGCACAGCTGCTCATTTACCACCGGCTTGCCAGAGCTTGTCATAGAAATGGCGCCATAGGTGCAATTATCGGCGCATACCTGGCATCCGCCCAGGTGGTAAGCAATGCATTGCTCGGTATCTACCACCGCAACGCCAATTTTGTTGGTTTCTTCGTTAAAGGAATCAAGCGCTTTGGTAGGGCACACGTTTATGCACTCATTGCAAAACGTACACTGCCCTTTGTGAAAATCAATGCGCGGGGTGCGGTAGTTCACTAACCCCTGCTCAAGTGTACAAATGGAAATGCAGTTTTCCGGGCAAATGCTGCGGCATTTATCGCAGCGCAAGCACGCCGCCAAAAATGCTGCTTCGTCCTGCCCTCCTGGTGGGCGCAACAAGCTGCTGTTTTTTGGCGTAGCAGCTGCAACGCCACCCACGGCGAACAAGCCCGCCAACGCACCAGCCGAATACAAAAATGTTCTGCGCGAAATATCTGCCATGTGCCGCTCCCTTCTTCTTCTCTTATGATAAACCCCCACAAAAAGGCATAAAAGCCCACTTATCAACGTTTTTCAAATACGCGAAACGCTGGTAAGTGGGCGGTTGGTGTGAAAACGGCGCGCGCCTCAAGCGCGACCCAAGCGCGCCTCAAGCGCGACCCAAGCGCGCCTCAAGCACAACTTAAGCGCAACTCGGTCGCAACTGCGCAAACAAGGCGCGCAACCAAAACAGGTGAAGGGGAACACCAACCGCCCCGGAAAAGCTACAAAGGCTTAAATCTGACCAAAGTAGTTAGCAACACTGGAAGTGCAAACCCACATAAGGCAACGGAAGGCAACGGAACCCACCAGGGCACATGCAACCGAACAACCTGCAAGAGCAAGCACCGATTTGGGCTTCTTCTGCATAACGGCACCCAGCGCTGCAGGGCAAACGCCGCACACCACAACGGAAAGCAACCAGCCCAGCACCAGCACATCGTAGCCGCCGGCAGCAAGCGTTCCCACGTAAATACCCGCAAGAACTGCCGCAATAACGCCGCCGCCCAAAAGCGCCTTGCCAAACAGCGCGTACTCAGAGAATTCCTCTTTACGCAGGGCAACTACCAGCATATACAGCGCAATACCGGTTGGAATTGCAGTTCCTAAGTAACCCAGGGGCAAAAGGATTGTGTTCCACACCGCACGCGATGACATCATGTACGATGCGCCTGCGGAAAACGAAAGAATCATGCCAAAAATGGCTGCACCGGCAATGGCTACCTTACGTGCCGTAGCGCTCATGTTGCGCTTCACAAAAATCATGAACAAAATGGCGAAGATACAGGTAATGCCCACCAAAACCGCTTCGGTAAAAATACCTGAAGTGGGGTGATTCAGCGCCTCTAACATGCGCTCAGGGTGAGAAAGGTGCGTTACGGAAGCGCATCCACCCACAATGGCAATCACCGTGGCAACAACCGTGGTAATAAACGCCGAGTTCTTGCAAATTCCCTTGAATTCAGCAACCGCCACGCACGCAAGCATCCAGCCTGCCGCACCGGTAAGCGCGGTAAAAAGGACTAAAGACCATTGGATTTCCATGCTAATCCTCCTCTCGCCAGGTAGCTATCTTCTTGGACAAAATGTAGGCGGTAGTAGGACCATTTCCCACATCGGTCAAGTGATGAATAGACTCAGGATCGGCGGCAGCAAGCGCCTTGCTGGCTGCGCTTTCGGGGTCATCCAAATCGCCGTAGAAACGGCATTCCGCACAGCACTTGGTAACGCAAGCAGGCTCCAGGCCAACCGAGGTACGGTGGCTGCACAGCGTGCACTTCTCTACTACCTTCTCGGCGGCATTCCACGAACGAACGCCATACGGGCAGGCCATCATGCAATACTTGCAGCCAATGCACTTTGACTTATCAATAAGCACGGTGCCGTTGCTGTCGCGATAACTTGCACCCGTGGGGCACACGTTAACGCAGGGGGCATCGGCGCACTGCTGACACATTACGGGCAGCCAGTATTGCTCAAGGTTGGGGAAGTCGCCGTAAGGGCCCTTCACCATTACTTTGCTCCATTGCTCACCTAAAGCAATGTCGTTTTCGGTTTTGCAGGTAATCTCGCAGCTAAAGCAGCCAATGCAGCGATCAAGATCAACCACTATACAATTACGCGACATAGACAGAGTCGCCTCCTCCAGTATTATCAGAAGGCGTGGGCATCCAAGGCTCAAAGTCCTGTGGCTTCTCCCATACGCCCTCGGGGCGTTCAGACTTCTCAATGTTCACCTGGACACCACGCAGGGTGTAGGTGCCGTACTCATCGTTGTAAGGCGCATCGTGCTTGGTAAGCAAGTTAATGTTCATAGCACGCCATGACTGCTCAACATTGCCGCCCTCTTCCAGGAATTCCGGGTTCCACCAGCGCTCCTGGTAAATTACTTTCGGCGGAATGCCCGAGGTCACCAACACTTTGCCATGCGTAGAATCGCGGCGGCTGGTAAGCTTGATCCAATCTCCGCTTTCCACCCCAAGCTCCTTAGCGGTTTCGGGGTTAATCCAGGTCAAAGGCACCGGGTAAAGCTCACGCAGATACGGATTGTTGCGAAGCGTTCCGTGATGATACATGGGCAGGCGGCCTTCGGTTAAGGTGTACGGATAATCTGCCGAGTAGTTCTCGTGACCTACCACCGGTGACTCATGCGGCTCGCGGTAGTACGGCAGCGGCGGGTAGTCCACGCTTGCCGGCGCAAAGGTGTAACCCATGGTGTCTTTGCCCGAGGCATGGCCGGTACGACCCAAACGAATCATTCCTTCGGCGTAGGGCTCACAACGAAGCGACGTAGTGCGGCTGAACCCATACGGCTTGCCGGTGCTGGCGTTGGTTTGCTTGTAGTAGCCGTAAGAATTTTCTACCCAGGAATCCCATTCGGTAATTTCCATAGGCATAAGCTCTTTGCACTGTGCCCAGGTAAGGCCATCAGGATACTTTTTGGTAAACGAACGGCTGATAATCTTGGCTAACACTTCTTCATACTCATCGTAAGTAAGCCAGTTCTTGAACAAGCGCGCTTCATCGGTAAAGCCACCTTCAAAGGCCTTCTTGCACTTGGGGTGCCCTTTGTCGGCAAGCTTCTTGGTAAGCCATGACCACATAAGCGTTTCATCGGTGCATTCAAACAGCTGCGTTACGCGCTGGCGAATAAGGAACACGTTGCAACGGTCGCATGCGTAAGAAGTTTCCAGCCATTCAGCAGCAGGAAGAAGAATGTCGGCAGCAGTTGCAGACATTGCCGTTGGGTACATGTACATGTGCACCACCAGCTCAAACTTCTTGGCTGCTTCCATAAAGTGACCAGCACCACCAAGCATGGCAGGCTTGTTGCCTGAACGGTCAATCCACACGCGCGGCATATACGGCTCGCCGGTTTCCAAAGCTTCGCGAATGGTGCCAATGTGGCTTGCCTTCCAGAAGCCCAAACCCTTGTGCTCAATAAAGCCCAGGCGGCGCTCAACGGTTTCGTGCGTGGGGCCCATTTCGTTGTAGCTGTACTTGTCGTACGCCGGAATCAGGTACGTACCAGGGTTCTGAGCCGGGCGTTGTTGCGTAAGGTTGCCGGGGTTGTCCAAGTTAGCCATAAGAATATCCAGGATAGTAGCGCCAATGGCTGCCTGAGCCGACTGCTCATATTGGTCGGTTGCTACGCCAAGGCACACGCCTGCATTCGGGCTGCCTTCCACAAACAGTTTGATAGCTTCTTCAATCTTGTTTGCTTCAAGCCAGCAGGTCTCGGCAGCTTTTTCAATGGTCCAGCCATCGCAGCATTCCGTAAGAGCACGGAAGCAGGTCTTAATGCCGCTGGTGCCGTTGTACTCAAATTCGCCGTCCATCTGGGCATCAATGGAGTCATCCCAGGGGAAGGGTGCCGGCACGGGCTCACCTTTGGTTTTATCCCACACCACGTAGGTGTATTTGTCGTAGGAGTCATCGCCAAAGAAGTCGGCGGCCTTGTAGGTGTACTTGGTTTCGGGGTCAATAAGGAACGGCAAGTTGGTCCACTTCATGCAGAAGTCCTGGTCGTACAACTTGTTGTCCAGAATGTACTTGATCCAGGCAAGCTCAAGCGCAACGTCGGTACCAGGGCGAATTGGCAGCCAAATGTCGGCCTTGGACGCATCGGGCGTGAAACGCGGGTCAATAACCACGGTCTTGGTTCCCTTGGCACGCATGTTCGCAACAGCGCGGCCACCAGAAGCCGGGCATGATTGAGAAGGATCGGTGCCCCACATAACCAACGTTTTGCACTTGGTGTCTTCAACGTAAATTTCGTAGGCGTTGGAGTCGGCAATGGAATTGTCGGTTTGGCCGTTCATAATAGGTTGGGCATGGTTACGCGGCAGGTAGCACTGTGCGCAGCCCGGCTCAAAGAAGTTGCCGCCATCAAAGGCCTGCAAGAAACGCATTTGCGAATAGAACTGCGGGTTACCGCCGCCACCGCCAGAAACAATAAGCGTCATGGGGTCTTGTTCGTAAAGCTCCATAAGCTTGGTGGCAATGGTGTCAAGCGCTTCTTCCCACGTAATGCGCTCCCACTGGTTTTCGCCGCGCTCCCCCACACGTTTCATTGGGTACTTCAGGCGATTCGGGTGATACAACGCTTGAATGCCAACGGCACCCTTTGCGCAAATACGACCCTTGCTCATTGGGTCAATGTCGTCACCCTCAATGTGGATAACGCGGCCGTTGCGAACGGTGACTTTTACAGCACAGTTCGAGATGCACGCACGGCAAGCAGTGCGAATGACCTTTTCCTCTGAAGCAGATGCTTCATCGGCGTGGGCCTGCACAAAATTGCCGCTTGTTGCAGTTGTTACCGCTGCAACTGCGCTTGCCGCAGCAGCCGTTTTAACAAAGCTGCGGCGTGAAAGATTCAAATGCCCCATTCAAACCTCCTCTTTCAAATTTCCTGTTTTTACCTGTTGCTATTCTTCAGCGGGCTTAAGCCGTTAAAGACAATTGAGAAAGAGCCGCGCGGCCGGCATCGGTGGTAATCCATGCGTGATTCCAGGCAATGCAGTCGGCGTCTTTGAGCATGTTTGCGTACATGCTGGGATATACCGAAGGAATATTGGTTCGCTCGTTTCGGTAAAGAAAACCTTTGGCATCAAGCGCCTCTTCAAGTTCTTTGGTAGATTTTCCCTGTTCACAGTTGCATTCCGAGAGCACAACTTTGAACCCGCCCAAAAACTTTGCCTCAACTTCAAACAGCTCGCTGGTGCGCGCCGCCGGTGAAATTTGGGAAGCTACCAAACGGCCAACTTCGGTTATAGATTCATAGATTAACGATTCAGATTCATCGGAAATGTTTTCGTCGTTGAAGGCATCTTCTAAGGTTCCTTCATAGGGAACGCCGTCTATTTCAAGCACTTCTTCTAAAGCGCCCGCGCGCACCAGCATTTCTATAATGCTGGAAAGCGGCTGAATGGGCATTCTGCCTGCGGGTGCCAGCTGCGCTTCAACGCTTTGAACCAGCGAAACGGTTTCCTGGCGATTAGCGCTGCAAGCAGAAAGCATGGCGGCAACGGCAGGGCGGCATGCTTGATCGGCATTGATTTTCTTCACGAGTTCGCCTGCGGCAATGCCCACCTGAACCTCGTGCGGGACTTCAATTTCTGCGGCTTCCGCGCTGGCGGCTTCTGTGCCGGTTGCGGCTTCGTCGGCTGCGCTGGCGGCTTCGTCGGCTGCGCTGGCGGCAGCGGCCACAGCGGCTTGTTCTTCAGTGGAATTCTCAATGCTGGAATGTTCAATTTGCGTCATAACGCACCCCATTTCCCCTTTATGCAAAGGCGCTGCTATTGCATTTCTCTTCGCATAAAAAGATAGTGGGTGAGTGCGCGCTAAGGGAAGGGCTGAAGCGGGTGAATTTGCATTTGCCCAGGTAAAAGCATAGTCCGCAACGGACTATTCCGTATTTTTAAAGGTCAGAGAGGCCGTCGTCTATGGTTATATCGGTACCAATGATTTCAAGCACGGCGTTGTGAAGCCACTGCTTTGCATCGTCTAACTCTTTGAGCGCGGTGGCCTGCGATGCAAGCTCGTTCGTGTAATCTTTCACGGCATAAACGGCGTACTCAGAATCTTCGTCGTTGGTATGGTTTACCAGGGGAATAAACGTAACGTTTTCAACGGTTACTTCCCCATTCGCACCGCGCACAAAATTACAACTGAGCATTCCCTCAAGCTCGTTGTAGGCGTCGGGGTAATCGTGGTGGCTTACAAAGTTGCCCAGGCTGTAGCACACCAGCGTTTTGTTTCCGCCGGCGCCTTCAACCCAGCTCACATCGCCAATCACATGTGGGTGCGAGCCCAGCACCACATCCACGCCCAAATCTGCCAAATATTGCGCATATTCCAGCTGATACTCATCGCTTGCTGTTTGGTTTTCCGTGCCCCAATGCATGGCAACAAGGGTCACATCGGCCAGCTCTTTTGCGCGCGTTACGTCGCGTTCAAGCCTGTCTTTGCTTATAAAGTTAACTTCGTACCACTCAAGATCGTCTTCCGAGTAGCCGTTCACACCATAGGTGTAGTCCAAAAACGCAAACGTAATGCCCTTCACTTCAAACGTAGCAATGGTGTTTGCTTCTTCCTCGTTTAAATTCGTGCCGGCAAATACCACATCTTTGCTGTTCCACACCTCGCGATTGCGCGCGCAGGCACCAAAATAGCCCCAGTCGTAAATGTGATTCGAAGCAGAACCTATAACGTCAAAGCCCACCCCTATAAGGTCATTTGCCAGTGATTCCGGGGCATTGAACGAGGGGTAGCCATGAACGCCCAGCTCATCGTCTAGGTGCACCTCTTCTTTCACGTAGGCGAAGTCGGCCGCCTGCACATATGCCTTTATGGGTTCGTAAATGGTGCTGTAGTCGTAAAGGCCATCGCCCACTTCGCCCTTTTGCGCATCGGCGTATGAGCCTAGAACAGATTCAGGCAGGTTGTC
>CAVDDP010000095.1:0-8125 GCA_963607695.1 Hallerella sp. | reverse complement strand
AGCCCGAGCCTGAACCTACGCCCGAGCCTGAACCTACGCCCGAGCCTGACCCTGCGCCTGAACCCGAACCTGACCCTGCACCTGCGCCGACACCCGAGCCCGGGTCCGGCGATGACCCAGATGCAACTGACGTCAAGGTTGTTGATTCCACGACTTCAGGCAGCTCTTTGAACAATGCCATACCGCATACCGGAGATAGCTGCATGTTTATTCTATATGCCGCAGCGGGCATTGCGTTTACGACTGGTTTGGTGCCGGCCGTGGCGCTCTGGCATAGAAGACGGCGTCTGTGGCGCAAACGCGCGTGATTTGCAAGTAGGGAAGCAGGAGCCGGTATCCAACTCAAGCGAGAGGTCAGACATGCGCATAAGAATATTTCAAATAGTGCAAAGAGCCCAGCCGGGAGACAGGGTTAGCCGCGCTTACGACATATTCTTGGTTATTGTTTCCTTTATAAGCATTATCCCCATGCTTTTTCATGCGGATCATCTATCTGCTGGCAGCCAGGCACTTATTAATGTGTTAGAGCTTATTGCGGTATACATTTTGGCATTTGATTACCTTTTGCGCTGGATTACCCATGATCTTACGGAAGGAAAACCGCTCAATTGGAAATCTTTTGTGCGTTATCCTTTCACTTTAACGGCAATTATTGACTTACTTGCTATTTTGCCTTCATTGAATGTATTACCAGCCAGTTTTATGTTTTTGCGCGTGTTGCGCGTTTTTCGCATCTTCCGTTATTCGCGCCATCTATCCATTATTGCAAACGTGTTTTATCAAGAAAGAAAAACGCTAAGCTTCATTTTGCTCATAGCGGTTATATATGTTTTTGTAACATCGCTTATTGTGTTTTCACTAGAAGGTGAAACCTTTGATAGCTTTATTGAAGCGCTGTATTGGGGAACGGTTACGCTTACCACAATCGGATTTGGAGATGTTTATCCTTTAACAGATGCGGGGCGCATAATTACAAGTATCTCTTCGCTGTTTGGTGTGTTCGTACTTGCATTGCCTGCGGGCATTATGACGGGCAGCTTTTTACAACAGTTGCAACAACGTGAAGAAGCTGGCGAAAAATATTTTTCCGGTACTTTTGTAGGCGATTTCAACTGGAAAAACGTATTGCTTACGCCCATAAAAACAAACGAATTTCTTGCGGGAAATCCAAAAGCACGTGTGTATCTTTTAACCATTGTTGCAGGTGCGGCGTTTGATATCTTGCTTTATTTTCTTGCGGTGCCGTGCCTTGGTTTGCCTGTTTGGCTTGACACTGCAGGTACCGCCATTGTGGCTTGCGCCATAGACCCGGCGGCTGGCATTATCACGGGATACGTTAACAACTTGTTTTTGGCGATATACACAGGTAGTGCAGGTAATTTGCTGTATCTTGCACAAAGCGCTGTGGTGGCTTTAACGTATGGCATTTTGCTTTCCCATAACAAGCGGAAAAAACTTACCCGCGGGCGCATAGCAAAGGCGCTCTTAATGGTAATAGGCGTGCAAACGGTTATTTCTTTTGCACTCTTTATATTTTTGCAGAAAGAGGCAATGGACACCACAACCATGCAAGGTTACTACGATGTGCTGTTGAGCTTTGGTTTGCCGCATTATCTTGCAGTATTTGCTTCGCTTTTACTTGATCGCATTTTTGATTCAATCGCGGTGCTTTTTGTGGTGGCTGCTGTTGGCGGTATTCTGAAGAACCCCAAGTGCAATCCGCGTTTGTGGCTTGAGCGGCAGGGAGATACCTTTGAAGAAGATTTCTCGCCTTATGAGCGTGCAAAAGCAGGAGCCGCTGCATTCGAGGATGTCGGCGCTGCTGCACCTGGTGGTGCCGCAAGCACCGCCGCGCCCGGCGCTGCCGCACCTGGCGAAACCGTACTCAACGGTGCTTCGGACATTTCTTTGAAGGCAAGAATCGAAAAAGATGCATGCATGCTTGAGGCTCTTGCGAAAAACTGCGCGCAGCCAGAGGAAGCTCAACGTTACCTGGATGGAGCACGCGCCTTGCGTATTCTGCAAAACGGCGAAGTTCGCAGTGAACAAGAATACGCACGCCTTTTTGATGCACTTACCTTTGGCAAAATTTCCTCGCATGAACAGTTGCATGAATAGAAAGCCTATGCCTGTTCAAGCAGCCTTCAAGCAGCTCTCTATCAACCGATCTCTTCCAAAGAGCTAGATTGAAATTTCTTGTTGAGGAAATGCGGAAACCCAGTGTATACTGTTACGTAATGGTAGTCGTTGTACCAAAAAAGTCGCTGAGGTGGCGGCTGACGGCTACAGGAAAGAAGATGGTTTTTTAGTTAGGTAAACGTATTTGGCATAGGAGGAACGTATGAAACGCACGGTTTCTATTGCACGTAAGCTTTCGAGTACACTTTTATCGCTTGTTCTGGTTACCGGGCTTTTGCCCCTACCTGCTGTTGCTGCAAATTCACAGGGGGAAGGCGAAGAAGCACAGGTTGAGTTACTGAGCGCAGCAGAGGCAACCTCTACAGATTCAACACTTACTGAAGAAACGCAAGCTGAGCCCTTGAGTGCGCTCGATGCAACATCTGCAGATACAACACTTACTGAAGAGGCTCAAGACGAGCCGTTGAGTGCGCTGGAATCTACACTCACTACAGGCTGGAGCCAAAGCAATACCTGCGAATGGCAAATCGATGACGAAACCGGCCAACTTACCGTGCGCCCCTTAGGTGGTGCAGGAGAAGGCAAAACGGGCATGCTTGACACGTGGAGCGGGCACGAAAAAGTTCCCTGGTATTCTTCCCGCGAATTAATAACATCGGTAGTAATTGAACAGGGCGTTTCTGCGCAAACATGCTTATGTATGTTTGCAAATTGCACGAATCTTACTTCCGTTGACTTGTCTGGTCTTGATACTTCGGCCGTAACAAGCATGTATGGCATGTTTGACGGATGCTCAAGCTTGACTTCCATCAATTTAGTTGGCCTTAACACCTCTGCTGTTACCGTTATGTACAAAATGTTTTATGGCTGTACCAGTTTAGTCTCGGTAGATTTTGGGGGCATTGATACTTCTAACGTTACCACTATGCGTTACATGTTCCATGATTGCACAAGCCTAACGGTTGTTGATTTTTCTGGCATAAACAGCTCTTCGGTAACAGAAGCGGATTTAATGTTTTTCAACTGCCCAAGCCTTGAGACAATTTATGCTTCACCCTCTTTTAAAATAGCGGAAGGCGCGTACACGGCTCGTATGTTTGAAGGCTGTACCTCGCTTAAAGGTGGAAGCGGCACTACCGTGGGGAAAACTGATGCCTCAATGGCCAAAATTGACGGCGGGGAAGAAGATCCCGGCTATTTCACCAGCGGTTGGACCAAATGCGGTACCTGTGAGTGGCGTCTTGATTCTGCCGGCAAACTTACCGTACGCCCCCTAGGCAGCACCGGCACGGGTACGCTTGATGCATGGGATGATTCCCATGGCGTGCCTTGGGATTCTTTGCGTGAATCCATAACGTCGGTGGTATTTGAGCAGGGCGTTTGTGCACAAACGTGCGCAAGCATGTTTGAAGTTTGCATAAATCTTGTAAGCGTTAACCTGGCGGGCCTTAACACAAGTGCTGTTACCAGCATGAACAAGATGTTTAGTGGTTGTGCCAGCTTGACCTCGGTCGATCTGGCGGGTATGGATACTTCCAAAGTTACCAATATGAGATACCTGTTCCACATTTGCACAAGCCTGACCAGCGTTGATTTGTCTCATATAGATACGTCTTCGGTAACAGATATGGGCTTAATGTTCTTCAACTGCGTAAACCTTGAAACAATCTATGCTTCTTCTACGTTTACCGTTGCGGAAGGTGCCGATTCAACGCGTATGTTTGAAAATTGCGCTTCTCTTATAGGAGGAAGCGGCACTGCTTTTGACGAGGCAAACATCAATGCCACCAGGGCAAAAGTTGACGGTGGGGAAGAAGACCCCGGCTACTTTACCAGTGACTGGACGCAATACGGTACCTGTGAGTGGCGCATTGACAATGCGGGCACGCTAACCGTACGCCCCTTAGGCAGCACTGGCACCGGCACGCTCAAAGCATGGAGTGACACCTTAAATGTGCCGTGGGATTCTTCGCGCGAATCCATAACGTCGGTTGTAATTGCGCCGGGAGTTTCTGCTCAAACATGCGCAGGTATGTTTGAAGCTTGCAAAAATCTTACTTCTGTTGATTTATCTGGACTTAACGTGTTTGCTACCACAGATATGCGTTATATGTTTGAACGCTGCGCTTCAATCACAAAGCTCGTTTTACCTGCGGGTTTGGATTTGCAAAACACCAGTTTGCCCAGTTCTTCCTGGAGGGCATTGTCTGGCGAAAACTATGAAACAACAGCTGAAATGCTTGCAGCTAACGTAAGCAGGGAAGCAGATGCCATGACGTATAGAACAATAGCGGCAACACCTGGTTGGGCACAAAGTGGAAGTTGCGAATGGAGAATAGACGATAACGGTTTACTTACCATTAGGCCTTTGGGAAGCAGTGGTACGGGCACGCTTGAAGCATGGGCTGAAGCGGAAGAAGTTCCGTGGTATTTCCAGCGCGAAACCATTACCGCAGTTAAGGTGGTAGCGGGTGTTTCTGCTCAAACATGCGCAAGCATGTTTGAAGGCTGCACAAACCTTGGCACGGCAGACCTTAGCGGCCTTAACGCCTCTGCCGCAACAGACATGAGCAACATGTTTTCTGACTGTTCAAGCTTGACATCGGTGGATTTTGGCAGCATTGATACGTCTTTAGTAACTACCATGAGCTATATGTTCAACGGTTGCTCAAGCCTTGAAACAATTGACCTTTCAGGTTTTGAAACATCTGCCCTAACAGATGCGCGCTATATGTTCCGTAATTGCTCCAGCTTAACGTCGCTTGATTTGACGTGCCTTGGTTTGGTAGATGCAGAAAGCATGACCGGCATGCTAAGTGGCTGCTCAAAGCTTGAAACGCTCACTCTACCTGCGAAAATAGACTTCTCTAGCTCGGGCCTGCACGAAAGCGAGTGGACAGACACTTCAGAGATCGTGTACGCCACCACCGCTTCTCTGTTTTCTGCGAATGCAGGCAGAGAAACAGGTGCTATGAGCTACAAAGCGGTAGTTATACCAGATGGTTGGACACAATGCGGCACCTGCGAGTGGCAAATTGACGAGTACGGCCAGCTTACCGTGCGCCCGCTAAGTGGCATAAGCGCTGGCACGCTTGATACGTGGACAAAGATTGAAGAGGTGCCTTGGTATTCTTCACGCGATTTAATAGAATCGGTAGTAATTGAACAGGGAGTTTCTGCTCAAACATGCCGGTCTATGTTTGAAGCGTGCAAAAATCTGACCAGCGTTAACCTGGCTGGCCTTGATACTTCTACCGTTACCGAAATGAGTTATATGTTTTCAGAGTGCGCAAGCTTGGCTTCTGTCAACCTTGTTGGTCTTAACACTTCTGCTGTAGTAAGCATGAATAACATGTTTTATGGGTGCACGAGCTTGACCAGCGTTGACCTCTCTGACATAGACACATCTTCGGTAGCAAACATGAGCGGCATGTTCATGAACTGCACAAACCTGGTAACAATCTATGCTTCCCCTGTTTTTAAGGTGATAGAAACTGCGGTTTCAACCAGCATGTTTGAAGGCTGCGCTGCCATAGAAGGCGGCAGCGGTACTACCTATGTTTCGAACACTACCGATGCCACCATGGCAAAAATTGACGGTGGGGAAGAAGCCCCCGGTTACTTCACCTACGGCTGGACCAAATACGGTACCTGCGAGTGGAGAATTGACGCCCAAACAGGTCAACTTACGGTACGCCCGACTGACGGTGCATACACGGGCACGCTTGATAAATGGACAAAGATGGAGGAAGTACCCTGGTATGCTTCGCGCGATTCCATAAAGTTGGTAGTAATTGAGCAGGGCGTTTGCGCCCAAACATGTTTAGGCATGTTTGCAAATTGCACAAACCTGGTAAGCGCTGATCTAACAGGTCTTGATACTTCTGCCGTTACCGATATGGCTTCCATGTTTGACGGCTGCACCAGTTTGACCTCTATCGATTTAATGAGCCTTGATACTTCTTCGGTAACAAGTATGTGGAACCTGTTCAATGGTTGTACCAGTTTGGAGCATGCGTATTTAGCTGGCCTTGACACTTCTAAGCTTGTTTTTACGGCGTATATGTTCCACGGGTGCACAAACCTGGTAACCGTTGATTTATCTGGTGTAGATGTCTCTTCTGTTACCATTTTGAATTTCATGTTTTGGCATTGTGAAAAACTTGAGACAGTCTATGTCACTTCCGCTTTTAAAGTTGCAGAAGGTGCCTCGTCAACCGGTATGTTTGAAAATTGCTTCTCCCTTAAAGGCGAAAAGGGCACTACGTATGTTCAGAATGCCGGTGCCACCATGGCAAAAATTGACGGCGGGCAAGAAGACCCTGGCTACTTTACCACGGGCTGGGATAAAATTGGTACCTGTGAATGGAAAATTGACAGTGCCGGCAAGCTTACCATTCGCCCCTTTGATGGCAGAAGCTCTGGTACGCTTCCAGACTGGACCTATAGTTTTGATGATTTTCCTTGGTATGCCAACAGCAACATTAAATCGGTAGTTGTTGAAAAAGGTGTGAAAGCTCTAACGTGCGCGGCCATGTTCGTAGCGTGTGAAAATCTTAAACAGGCAGACCTTTCTGGTTTAGATACATCTGCTGTTACGGACATGAGAGGCTTGTTTGCTAGGTGCGTGAACCTTGAATCTGTGAACCTTGCTGGGTTTGACATTTCTGCGAATCCAGATACGAATTTTATGCTTTTGGGCTGCACTTCAATCACAAAACTCGTCTTACCTGCTGGCCTGGATTTACAGGGATCCGAATTGCGTAGTTCCTCCTGGAGGGCATCGTCTGGCATAAATTACACCACAACTGCTGAAATGCTTGCCGCGAACGCAAGCAGGGAAGCAGACGCTATGACGTATAGAACAATAGCGGTAACACCTGGTTGGGCGCAAGCGGGAAGCTGCGAATGGAGAATAGACGATAACGGCCTGCTTACCATTAGGCCTTTGGGAAGCAGCGGCACCGGTACGCTTAATGCCTGGGAAGAAGCCGAAGAAGTTCCGTGGTACTACCAGCGTGAAACCATTACGGCAGTTAAGGTTGCAACGGGTGTTTCCGCCCAGACCTGCGCAAACATGTTTGATGGCTGCACGAACCTTGGTACGGCAGATCTTAGCGGCCTGGATACTTCTGCCGTTACCAACATGAGCTCTATGTTTGCAAATTGCCCGGCGCTCACAAACGTTCCAACGGGGCTTACTCTTGCTTCTGGGGTAAATGTGGATAAGCTTTTCTACGTTGATTCTGAAACAGCAGTTGCGCTGCGCTACAACGGTGAAGATGCTGCAATTACCGGCTACGCTTGGGCAAAAGACAACAGAACACTTGTTGTTGTATGTTCCGGGGAACACGTATGGGACAAGGGCGTAATTACCAAAGCGCCAACATGTACCGAGCCTGGCGAAAAAACGATTTCGTGCACGCTCTGTGACGAAGTTCAAGAAGGTGTTGTTATTGAAGCGCTTGGGCACGCGTGGGGAACGCCTGTGGTTGAGTTTGCCGCAGATAACGCTTCCGCTACCGCCACGTGGACGTGCGCAAACGATGCAACGCACAAGCACACAGAAACATGCACGGTGGTAAAGCAGGAAAAGAAAGCAGCCACCTGTTTTGAGCAGGGCGAAAATGTATACGCAGCTACGGCTGTTATCAGTGGCACAACTGCGTTTGCTTTAGGAACAGCCTCTGAAGAAGTTGCTGCCACAGGGCACCACTTCAATAGTATGACCTGCACCGATTGCAAGACTCATTTGGGTGATGTGAACGGCAATGGAAGTCTTAACATTGTGGACGCTCAAATTGCCTATGACATTGCAGCAAAAAAGGCCTACACCAGCCTTGATGTCTATGCCGCCTACTGCAGTGCAGCCGATGTAACGGGCACCAACGATGGTAAGCCCGATGGCACCGTAGATGCGCTTGATGCCTTCCGCATTCAATATGTTCTTCACTACGGTTGGGAAGGTTGATTGTTAGGAAGTGCC
>CAVDDP010000094.1:0-8228 GCA_963607695.1 Hallerella sp. | reverse complement strand
TTGGTAGCGCACTTGACTGGGGGTCAAGGGGTCGCAGGTTCAAATCCTGTTCACCCGACCAGATTGTTACAAGGTCAGAAGTTTTTGCTTCTGGCCTTTTTTATTCTCTGTTTTGTTTATAAGCTTTGTTCCTCCAACGGTAGGAAATTGCCCGTAATTGGCTTATTTTGTCCAAAATTGCATTCCTTTTACCCTTCATCTGTCTGCTGTTCGTCGATAAGGCGCGTAACAAGTTGGTAACTTTGATATGGTGAGCGTGTGCAAAAGCACAATGTATTCGTTGGGAGAAGGAGAATCGCTCGTGGAACTCATTGGCTTTCTCGTGCTGTTTCCTTTAGTTTCAGCGGCATTGCTAGCTGTAATTAAAGGAAACGGCGCTCGCAAAGGGATTGTGTATGTTTCTGCTGCAGTAATTGCTGTTGCATCCATTGCCTTTGCGGTGCTTTACCTGGGCAGCCCCCATCAATTATTTGAGTTCAGCTCATCGGTAGTTGATTGGATTTGCACAGGCATCGGCGTGGTAATCGCCGTTATCATTCTTGGCTTTGCCATCAAGTACAAAAACATTTTGGCAGGCGCGTTGGCTCTTATCCAAGTGGCAGGATCTTTGGCCTTTGAGCTGGGTATGGCTCATGGCATTGAAGTGACCGCCGGATTTGTGGTTGACCCGCTTATCATCTTGATGGCGCTCATCATTGGCATTATTGGTTCGGGCATTTGCGTTTACGCTTTAGGCTACATGGAAGATTTCCAAGCGCATGAGCCTGAAGGAGCGCGTGATAGGCGCCCGTACTTCTTTGCCTTGATGTTCATTTTCTTGTCCGCCATGTTTCTTATTGTGTGTTCCAACAACATGTTGTGGATGTTCACCGGGTGGGAAATTACTACGGTGTGCTCCTTCTTGCTTATTGGATTCACCAAAACGGAAGAAGCCATCAACAACTCTTTCCGCCAAATTATTATGAACTTGCTGGGCGGCATTGGCTTTTTGGGTGGCTTGTACTTCACCGCGGTGAATTTCGGCACGCTTTCCTTTGATACCTTCCTGGAGTTTGGTGTAGAAAACCCCGCACTCGTAGCTGCACCTGCTGTTTGCCTGGCATTTGCAGGTTTGACCAAGGCTGCTCAAATGCCTTTCCATACGTGGCTTTTGGGCGCAATGGTTGCACCTACTCCTACCAGTGCCTTGCTTCACTCTTCAACCATGGTTAAAGCAGGCGTTTTCTTGCTGGTTAAGCTTGCGCCTATTTTTGCGGTATGCTCTTGCGCTTCCACCATGGTTATTCTGGTGGGTGGCTTTACGTTTTTGTTCTGCTCGCTCATGGCAATTTCGCAAAGCAACGCAAAACGTGTTTTGGCATATTCCACCATTGCAAACCTTGGTTTGATCACAGCCTGTTCTGGTGTAGGAACGGCAGAAGCCATTTGGGCTGCAATGTTCCTTATTTTGTTCCATGCTGCCGCAAAATCTTTGCTGTTCCTTTGCGTTGGTACCGCAGAGCACCACATTGGCAGCCGCGACATTGAATCCATGGACTTGCTGTTTGAGCGCATGCCAAAGCTGGCACGCTTAATGATGATTGGCATTATGTGCATGTTTATTGCTCCTTTGGGCATGCTTATGGCTAAGTGGGGCGCTCTTGTTTCGTTCACGGAAACCGGAAATGTGGTACTGCTTATCATCTTGGCATTTGGCTCTGCAGCAACCTTTATGTTCTGGGCAAAATGGATTGGCAAGTTGGCAGGCATTGCTCAAAGCACTGAAAACGTTGAAACAACGGTTCATACCTCTGAATGGATAGCGCTTATTCTTATGACAAGCCTTATCTTCATTTGCTGTGTACTTATGCCGGTTATTTCCGAGTTCATTGTTGAGCCCTACATTGCCGGCGCGCTTGGTTATGCTTCACAATCGCTTACCGATGACAACATGATTATTGCTGCCATTCTTACCGTGATTGTATTCATTGTTCTTATTGCTGGTCCTGGCCGTTCAAAGGCGCGCAAAGTTGACGTTTATTTGGCTGGTATTAGCGTTAATAACGAAACGCGTGAATTCACCAATGCTCTTTCAGGAGTAAGCAGCGCTACTGCTCGCAACTGGTATTTAGAGGATTGGTTTGGTGAAGCAAAGATCAACAGCTTCTCTACTATATTCTGTACGGCATTGATTATTGCATGCTTTGTTATGTGTGCGATTATGCCTTTAGGCTTTTAGGAAAGGGGTGAAATGATGATTACACCTTTACTTACAACTGTTTTGGGTATTGTGTTATTTGCAATTCTCGCCCCGGTTGTTGGATGTTTGCTTGCTGGCTTAGATCGTAAGATTTCCGCCAGAATGCAAGGTCGTGTGGGCCCAAGCATTTTGCAGCCCTACTATGACGTGCGTAAACTGTTGGGTAAGGAAAATGTTTCTACCAACAGCGCTGAAGCAATTTATGTTACTACGGCGTTAGTGTTCGCTCTTGTTGCTGGTGGTATCTTTTATTCGGGTGGCAACATTTTGTTGAGCATTTTCCTGGTTACCATGGGCGGCTTGTTCTTCATTATTGCCGCTTATAGCTCTCGTTCACCGTATGCAGAAATTGGCGCAGGGCGTGAGATTATTCAAGTAATGTCATATGAACCCATGGTGCTTATTCTTGGTGTTGGCGTGTTTTTGGCAGCTGGTAGCTTTGATGTGTACGATCTGTTCTGGATTGATTCACCTATCATCTGTCGCGCATGGCTTATCTTTATTGGTTTGCTGTTTGTGTTAACCATTAAGTTGCGCAAATCGCCTTTCGACATTTCTATGTCGCACCATGCTCATCAAGAAATTGTTCGCGGTATGACTACCGAAATGAGTGGTCCTACCTTGGCAAAAGTAGAGATTATGCACTGGGTAGAAAGCGTGCTGTTCCTTGGCTGGGTTGGCATGTTCTTTATCTGGGATAATCCGGTATCTATTGTATTGGCAATTGTGGTTGCGCTTTTAGCGTACTTCCTGGAAATTCTTATTGACAACAACTTTGCTCGTGTGAAATGGCAGGCAATGCTTAAATCGGCTTGGATTGTTGCTTTGGTTACCGGTTGTTTGAACTTTGCCATTCTGCTGTTACTGTAAAGGGGCTGATCGAATGTCTTACGCTTCGAAATCTCCTTGGGTCATCCACTACGACGGCTCAAGTTGCAATGGTTGCGACATTGAAGTGTTAGCAACCCTTTGTCCCGGGTTTGACGCCGAGCGCTTTGGCGTTATTAACACGGGCAATCCTAAGCATGCCGATATCTTTTTGGTAACCGGCAGTGTGAACGAACAGAACATTTCTGTTGTTCAGGAAATTTACAACCAAATGGTTGAACCGAAAGTAGTTATAGCCTGCGGAATTTGTGCGTGTTCAGGTGGTATTTTTGCCGATTGTTACAACGTGATGGGTGGCGTTGATAAGGCTATTCCCGTTGACGTATATGCGCCTGGATGTGCTGTTCGCCCTGAAGCCCTGATAGATGCTGTGGTAGAGGCAGTGGGTATTCTGGAAGAAAAAGCCAAGGGTTGTGCTCCAAAAGATAGAGGGGAGGAATAACCGTGGCACTACAAACTGAGATGCATGTGATTGCGCTGAAAGATCTTCCGGCGTTGTCTGATTCCAAGAAGGCGGCTGGTTCTCGCTTTGTGCAAATGCTGTGCGTAACCACCGATGATGGCGTTTTTGACGTGGTGTATTCCTGGATGGAAAAAGATCTTGTTCTGAACAATTACAAAATTGAGCATTTGACCGCGCAAGATGTTATTCCTTCAATCACTAATAATTTCTTAGCTGCTTTTGTGTTTGAAAACGAAGCACACGATTTATTTGGTGCAAACATTGAAGGCATTGCCATTGACTTCAAAGGTCACTTCTACAATATTAAAGCAACTACTCCTATGTCTATTCTTTCTCCTGCTCAGAAAGAAGCACGCGAGAAAGCAGCTAAGATTGCTGCGGCAAAAGCTGCAAAAGCAGCTAAAGCAGCAAAAGAGGCTGAAGAGGCTGCAAAAGCAGCTGGCACGAAAGAGGGTGAATAAGAATGAGTCAGAAGACTGTTATTCCCTTTGGCCCGCAACACCCTGTTCTTCCTGAGCCGCTTCACCTTGACTTAGTGGTGGAAGACGAAAAGGTTATCGAGGCCATTCCTCAAATTGGTTTTATTCACAGAGGTTTGGAAAAACTTACTGAAACACGCGATTATAACCAGTTTATTTTTGCGGCTGAGCGTATTTGCGGCATTTGCTCTTTTGGTCACTCCATGGGTTATGCCGAAACCGTTGAATCGCTGATGGGGGTAGAAATCCCCGAGCGCGCCAAGTATTTGCGTGTTATTTGGCACGAGCTTTCCCGTGTTCACTCACACATTTTGTGGCTTGGCCTGGCTGCCGATGCTTTTGGTTACGAAAGCTTATTTATGCACTGCTGGCGTTTACGTGAGCGTGTTCTTACTATTTTTGAGAAAACCACCGGTGGGCGCGTTATTTTCTCGGCTGTGAAAGTGGGCGGCGTTGTTCGTGACATCACAAAAGATCAGCTGGAAGAAATGATGAGCACGCTTGAAGGAATCAAAGATGAGTATGCTCAGATTCGCAACACGTTCCTGAAGGATTCTTCAGTGCGCAGCCGTTTAGATGGCGTTGGCTATGTAAGCACGGAAGACGCGCTTGCTACTTCTATGGTTGGACCGTTTGCGCGTGCTTCTAATGTTGTGCAAGACCAGCGCTTGCTGGGCAATGGAGCTTACGCTTACCTGAGCGATTTTCAACCCATTGTTGCTACCTCATGCGATTGCTATGGTCGTTGTGTTGTTCGTAGTGCAGAAGTGTTGCAATCCATTGACATCATCAAAGAAATGATTGGCCAGATTCCCGATGGTGACATTGCTGTTCCTGTTAAGGGAAATGCTCCTGTTGGTGAAGCTACCAATTCGCTTGAGCAACCTCGTGGTGAATGCTTCTATTACATTCGCGGCAACGATTCCAAGTATCTTGACCGCGTTCGTGTACGCACTCCTACGTCGGCAAACCTTGCCGGTATGGTAAAAGCGTTGGAAGGCTGCGATCTTGCCGACGTAAGCAACATTCTCTTAACTATTGACCCTTGCATTAGCTGTACAGAAAGGTAGGAGCCATGGCATTTTTCAAACTTGGTAAGATGACGTTTGGCTCTTTGTTTAAAAAGCCAGAAACCGTAAAGTATCCTTTTGAGAAAAAGGAAGCATATCCGCAGTTAAAAGGGCATGTTGTTAATCATGTTGACAATTGCATTTTGTGCGGTATTTGCGAAAAGCGCTGCCCTTGTCATACCATTACCGTTGACAAAGAGCAACGCACGTGGACAGTATTTGAGTATTGCTGCATTCAGTGCGGCTTCTGTGTTCGCGAGTGCCCCAAGAACTGCTTGGAAATGGAGCCAAATTACGCTCCTGTTACGCGCGAGCCTAAACCAGATACCTATCATATTCCCGAGCAGGAAAAGAAGGTAAAGGAATAATGAAGCATGCGGCGCGAGTCGCACCAAGCGCATAATAACTGCTAAAATAGGCAGCAATGCAAAAATTCGGCCGGGCTTTTGCAGCTCGGCCTTTTTATGGGAAAAGGAAGTTTCGCGTGTCTGAAACTCAGGAAGTAAGCGATAAAATTCTTACTATTCCGAATGTCATTTCGTTCATTCGACTTTGTATGGTGCCTGCATTTGTAGTATTGCTTTTGGGCGGCAACAATGTGGCTGCCACCGTTCTTTTTGCTGTTGCTGCCTCTACCGATTTTGTAGATGGCCAAATTGCCCGACGCACCAATAGCGTTTCAAAACTGGGACAACTTTTAGACCCTGCGGTTGACCGCATTTTAATGATTTCTGGCGTTATTTGCGTTTTGATTGTGGGCAGGCTTCCCCTTTGGGTTGTGGTGTTTGTTATTGCGCGTGACTTGTTCTTGCTGGCAGGCGCCGCTTACCTGCTTCGTTGCTACCATAAACGCGTTGCGGTAATTTACCCGGGTAAAGTTTCTACCACGCTCTTATTTGTTGGTTTTGCCATGCTGCTGCTGAACTGGCCTTTGGTAAGCGGCCTGGGGTGGTGTGATATTGCATGGCTTCCCGGGTTTTCTGCGGGCACGTTTTCCTGTGGCATTTGGTTTGTGTATGCAGGGCTTCTTCTTTCTGCTTTTGTAACCGTTTACTATGTAGTTCAAGGTTTTAAAGCTCGAAGAGAGGCGCGTGCTGAAGAAGTAGCTTTGCGCAGTAAAAAAGGCGCTTTGGCTGGTGCGGGGAATTCAGGCAAAGAGAGCGAAAATTCTTCTCTTTCTCAGTAATAAATTGAATGTGTAATTAGTACAGCTATGGAACAAAAGCCAACAAAACGAACAGCAACGCATACTCAATCAAACGGGCGGAGAAGTACGGCTTCTCAGCAAAACTCCGTGCGCGCAAATGCTACGCACACAGCGCGCGCAAACGCTTCACGAACTACTACTGCCTCTCGAGCGGGCGCACCACGTGCAGGCGCAACGCGTGTAGGCGTAACACATGCGCGTACAAACGCTACGCAAACAACTGCTGAGCATGCGGGTGTAAAGCGCACTAATGCATCACAAACACGCGCGAGCGCAACGCAAGCGCGCACATCGCACGCAAGCGTTGCCAAAACAAACAATGCTCAAGCTCGTACCGTGCGTGCTACTGCTTCTGCTTCTGGCGCTGGTACTCTTGCTAAAACGCAGCGCGGTAAATCAAGCCATGCAAAGCGAAAAGTAGCGCTTATTGTAGTGGCGTTTCTTTTGATTTTTCTTTTGGCCGACCATATTATGAATTTCAACAAAGCGTATGCGGGCGTTCATATTGGAACGGTTGATTGTTCAGGCAAAACAGAGTCAGAGATTGTTGCGCTTTTGGATGAAACGTATGGGCAAAGCTACCAGCAGCGCGAGGTGCTGGTATATGCCAGCGAAGACGCACGTTCCTATGTGGAATCTACCGGTGAAACAGAGCTTGGAAACGAAGAGCGTATTTCTGCTGAAGAAAG
This sequence comes from Hallerella sp., assembly GCA_963607695.1. Taxonomy (GTDB): domain Bacteria; phylum Actinomycetota; class Coriobacteriia; order Coriobacteriales; family Eggerthellaceae; genus CAKUOV01. The sequence continues at coordinate 1,193 of CAVDDP010000094.1, read as the reverse complement.
CCAAGAGCAACATCTTGTTTGGTCGGTTTACCCCGAAACCGTTTCGGCTTCTTTCGATGAGCAGGCATCAGCAAAACGGGCGGTGGAAGAAGCCCATGGTATTAGCAATATTTTTAACCGTATTGCCATTGCTTTTCAGGGAATACAAATTGATCCCGTTTTTACTTTTGGCGATGCATATCAGACTTTTGCCAATGAGGTAAATGCAACGGTTGGGGTAGAACGCATTGATTACAACATTGCGGTTACCGATGGCGTGTGTGAAGTGACTTCTGGTCAAGACGGCATTCTTATGGATGATGCCACCTTCCAAAAGCAGCTGATTGCGGGCTTTATGTCAAGCGACGACGCGGCATATTCTTTTGTGGCAACACCTGTTAGCGCCCCCGTGCGCATTACGCAAGACGCTGCACAACTGGTGTGTGACCAGGTAAATGTTGCTATTGCCAATGGCGTAAATTTCATGTACGAAGATGCTGCCTGGAATGCAACAGCATTGGCTGTTGGGCAGTGGGTGGCAAGTAAAGTTGAGCAGAATGAAGCAGGCTGGCAGCTGGTGCCTTTCATTAATGCGGACGTTGCGCGAACCGATTTGCTTTCTCATATTAAAGAAAATGGTGGGGAAGAGCCCATGCAGGTAACGTTTTCTGTTTCATCAGACAACTCTGTTGTGGTTCATACCGATTCTTCGGGAACCATTCCTTTGGTGGACGAAGCGCTCACACAGCTGAACGTTGCCCTTTTTGGTATCGGTGAAACCTCTGATCAAGATGCTGCCCTTGCCGAAGAAGGGCAAGTGGTAAGCGTTTCTATTGCTTCCACTACGGCTCCTTCTGAAATGTCGTTTGACGATGCTTTGTATTACGGTGTTGTAGGGGAAATTTCTTCTTACACCACGTCGTATTCGTACGGAACCTCCTCTACCGAGGCACGAAACTTCAATATTCACCTGGCAGCCGATCTTTTGAACAATTCCATATGCGCATCGGGTGGGCAGTGGTCATTCCACGAAACAGCAGGTGAATGCAACGAAGAAAACGGTTTTCAAGAAGCGGGTGTTATTGAAGAAGGCGTTTACAGCACCGCATTCGGCGGCGGCATTTGCCAGGTTGCCACCACGGTGTTCAACGCGGTATACGAGGGCGGCTACTACGTTGACCGGCGCCACAACCACACCATTTATGATTCAAGCT
>CAVDDP010000093.1:0-8401 GCA_963607695.1 Hallerella sp. | reverse complement strand
GGTGTATGTTTCGTAATCGGCATAGTTGGTGGGCAGGGTACCTACCAGCTGAAATGCTACCTCTGATCCAATTTCAAAGTCTGCTGCTTCACCCCAAGTGTCATCGGAGTCTTTAACGCTTTTATCAACAGTGGGAACATCATACTTTTTCTCAATGGTAATGTTGCCCTTATTGGTTACTTGAAGAAGCGCGGAGTTCTTTGCATCACCGCTGGCCGGGGTGCTGGAATCCACCAGCAGGTAATAACCTGTAGCAAGCTCTGTTGTTTGAGCATCTGCCGCTATAGCAGTGTAACTTTCTGTCAAATACTGCGCTGCCACATTTGCAAACGCATTGGCAACATCGCTTTTGTCCTGATAGTTAGCAAGTACGGCAGCAACCTCTTCGGCAGTAGTGCAAGAAGCAAAGATGTTGGCTTGAGCTTCACTGGCTTCACCGGCTTCGCCTACCTCAAAGCGAGCATCGTCCTTAAGGGCAGTCAAAAAAGCATCGCCCTGAATGCCATTGCCCCACTGCACATCACCCAATGGCACCGAGCTATCTGCCTGAGTGCCCGAAAAAATTTGGTAGGCATTATAGCTATGGCTTGTATTGTTTGTTACATTTGCCGCAAACGCGGTGGTGGTCATGCTGAACACCATGACCACTGCCAGCACTATGCTGGTAAGTTTTTTGAAGTGTTTCATTTTTCATCCCTTCTTTTGGTTTTTATTTACCCATTTATAAAAATGCCCATGCTGTACGTTAGTGCTGATGTTTATACGTTTTGACAATTGCTCATGGCCGTATTGCGCGCATAGGGAAGATATCGTTCATTTCTCTTTACGCGCGGGCGCATCGTTTTGCGAGCGGGCGCCTTAGGAAGATTATTCGCTCTCCTTTCCGCGCCTAAAACGGTGATAGAAAAGCAGAACTCCTACCGCAAGTAAGAGCGAACCTGCAAGGGTAAACGCGGTAGTACCCACACCGCCCGATTCTGGCAGCGAATAGCCCGAACGATTGGTTACCGTTACCGCATAAACGCCTTGCGTTTCTCTTGCTTGTTTTATTACCTGACCTGCTACTGAACTTAAGTTATAGCCATCTGGTGCTTTTACTTCCAAAAGGTAATATTCTTCTTGAAGCAAATCGCTCCAGGCAAGCTTTCCGCTATCCGGCGTGGTTTCAATATCTTTGAGATACCAGGTTTTACCGGCATGTTCCAAGCTTAGAGAAAGGGCAAGATCAGCGTATTCCTGTGGCACGGTAGCAAGCTGGTCTGCGCTATCCGGGCTATACAAGGCAAAAACCGCACCGCCTAACGCTTCATGCAACGTGTTTTGTTTAGTTAAGTCAATGCTCCAGCAAAGCGCAGTATTTTCGCAGGTAACTACTTGGGTTTGCGCCTGCGCATAGGTGAACGTGTAACTGTTGGTTGCACAGCCTTCAAAGCGCTTAAAGGAATAATCTCCCTGGCCGCTCATGTCTTCTTGGCGCGGCAGTTCCACCACCGTATATTTCTGGCCTTCTTCCCATGTCCACTTATCCGTTTGCATGCGAACAGAACCGGAAAGACTCTCACCCGCCGCAAGCGTAACAGAGAATTCTTCATACGGTGTATCCCCCAAAGCGGCAATCCATTCATCGCGCGTTGTATACGCGCCATCCAAAGCGCTTCCGGGGTACACAAGGAAATTAAACGTTTCATCCTGCTCTACCGCTCGCGCTTGGCCCGCGTGATCAACTACCTTTTTTTGCAGCTCAGGAACACTGGGAACTTTCACGCCCACCTTAAGCGGCGCAGCTTCCAGCTCTACCACTTCGCCCAGCAAGCGATAATGATACCCAAAGCTATTCCAGGCAACTTGCCCGGGTTGCACATTAGGGTCATCAACTTCACAGGTAAAACTCAGGGCTACAGTGCTGCCTTTTGGAATAAGAGTGCCCGCTGCATCGGAAATTTTCAACCGAATAGACCGCGCGCCTTCAGCACTTTCGCTCCACGTGCTTGTACCTGCCCAGTCTTGGCTGGTAAACTCCGTGTTTTCGGAGTATTCAAGAGTGTAATCACTGGCATCTAGCGTTGAAGCAACACCCTCTGAATTTGTTACCGTAACGGTGAATTCGGGGTCTTGCGCCAGGCTAACCTTAAATTCGCTGAAACGCTCATCGCTTTCAAGGAACAAGGTATGGTCTCCCACCTGGGGCAAACTATCAATAAGAACAAGCATGTCCATAGCTTTTGGCGTGCTGTTATTTACTGTAAGTGTGTACGTAAACTTTTTTGTTCTATCGCTTAGAGCAATGTAGTTTGTTTCATCGGTGCAGGTAGCGGTATTACTTGTGTTGTCAACTTCAGTAACGCTCTTAGAAGAATCGGTCACATATCCATACGAAGTGGTAACCGGCGTGCTGTTTCGCACCGTGGAAGTTGCTCCCGTTCCAAAGGGTGTTTCCAAACTTACCACATTACCCTTGTTGGTGGTGTTATCCCACGTTTGCTGCAGCGGCGCAATAAAACACGTATTCACGTATTGCCTGTTTTCCAGCGTATTTGTGGCGTTATACGTAGAAAGCGTTAAAACGCTTTTTCCGCCTTCCGGTATTGCCATAGAAGAATCGGAAAGTCGCAGATACAACGTAGCATTCCCGCTTTCGTCTTTCGCAATAGAAAGCGAGAAAGGAACATTATATTTTGTGGTGCTGTATTTTTCGTTGTATGCGCTGTAATACCAGTCGCACTTCAAGGCAACTGCCGGGCCGCCAATAGTTAGCTCTGCGCTGTTTCCGCTGTTTGTTTTTATAAGTAAATGGTTATCATCACTGCCGGCAGAAATAGTAAACAAGTAAGATTTATAAGGCCACGCTATGGCACTTTTCGCGCTGGAATTGTTATAAATTTGGTACGATACCGTGCCCGTAAACATATAGGGAGACTGCATTTGATCTGCTAGCACGTAATCTACAATGGAATTAGTTCCATCGTTTTCCGTTGTAATAGACCAGTTCAGCGTATCCGACGACGCTGCAGAAACAGGGTTTAGCGTGGTGGTTCCGTTTTGGTCTGTTTTACTGGTAAGCTCTTTAGTAATGCCTGGTTTTATTCCACCACGAATAAGCGTTACCTCAGAAGCAAGCCACTGCGTATCATCGGTTTGACCAGCAAAACCAAGGCTTTCCGCTTGTCCATTATCCAGCACGTCACAACCACCATTGTTTTGCGTATACGTGCTGCTTTTTGGTGCGGTAATAGTGCACTGGTCGGTTACTTCCACACCACCATTGTTAAAGTCGTAATAGGGCATGGTAAGGGTATTAAGCGCCGCATCATCGGAATCTTGCGATTCATTTGTTGCGCAAACATACACAAACGTAATAGCTTCCCCTGGCTTAAGGTAGCACATACCTCGCTCCTCATCATACGAAATAACATACGATGCGGAATTTGATGGCCTTGTGAAACTAAATGTTACCAACTGGCGCTCATCATCTGCAGTGCTTGTTGTTGCTTTTACCGTTGCAACCTTTTTAGTTGCTCGGGTATTGTCTAAATGTTTCACGTCAACATAATCTGTTCCCGTTCCTGTATCCGTAGCTACACTTGCAGTTCCGTAATACGTTGAAACACTCGCAAAGGTAAAACCACGGGGAAGTAAGTCCTGCATATCGGTAAGATAAAGGTTGGTAGGGCCATTGTTGTAAAGTGCTGCGTAGTATTTAACCGCCCTGATTTTTGTATCCTTATTCTGATAATACAAGCGGTCATCTTGGGCGCTCATATCAGATAAATACACTCTGCTACTACTGCTGCTACCGTAATAATACCCCGTATCAAATACCCCTTTTTGCAAGCGTACCTGTGCCGCAATAGACACCTCATGCGTAACGGAGCGCTGCGCGCTAAGTACATGAAACGTGTTAGTAAGTTTTGCTGTGCCGTATTTAGAAGCATATTCCTGCCAAGGAATATCTGCCGGAAAGTCCAGTTCAACATAGATATACGCGGTGCCCGTAAACGTTATGCTGAAATCATCTGCCCATCGCAGATATTGCTGGTCAGCTTCATTGGGCTCATCGATGCTCCAGCTTTCCCCGTTCGTTACCGCGTAGCTATCCTCATACGTAACACGAACATTTTCACTGCTCCAACGATACGTACTATTGCTCAGAGGAAGCGCATCGTACATATCGGCACCGGTAATGGTAAGGGGAAGTTTATTGCCTTCTTTGTCTGTGGGGCTGCTTAATTCCAAACGATACACTACCGTTTGCCCTTCACTTATCGTAGAGTACCGGGTTCCTTCGCCCGTATCTCCCACAGCACTCACAATTTCTTTGTCAAACGTAAATGCAGTTCCCGCCCATACAGGCAGCGTTGCGTATAAACGATGAGATTGATGGTCGTTAAGCCATGTTTCATTGCCAAGAGAATATGACAGTGCACCATCTGCTGTTTCGCGGGGGCAGAAATAAGAATGATAGCTAATAGTATCGGTGCGGCTTCCGGTATAGTTAGTAAAATACCACGTGATAAGCGTATCCAAACCAGAACTGGTTTTTGTTACTTCCACACTATTGGCCAAATGCTCTTCGCTGGTCCAAACGTTGTTGTAGGTGCCCGGCGTGCTTAGTACGTAATAGCTCACACCATTATTGCTTACCGTTTGCAACCCCTGCGCCCAACTTGCAGTGCTGTTTTTTTCTGCAGGAACCAGCAAAGCTTGCGTTCCGCTCATATGATCTACCAGCGGCAAGGCATCGTATTGGGCAGAACCGGCGTGACCAACACTAAGCGTGTAGTCCAAAACGGTGCCTTCCTGAATGTTTGTCTCGCCGTCGATTGTTTCGCCATTCATAGACCAGTTTTTGTAGAGCGAGAATTCGCGCGTATTGCTAACGTAAAGGGAATCGCTTGTGAGTTTGTTTTCGTTTGCATCCAGCCCATTACCATAGTTATAGCAAGACTGACTCTGGTCTGGATATCGGTTGCTGGTATCGTTATCTAAAAGCATAAAGGTATCTTTGTTGGTACAGTACACCGTTTTTTCAAGAGTACCACCACCCACTAAAGGAGCAGCAGTGCCATCGGCGTTGCGAAGATCCCACTTCAAGCCATATTGCGTTTTTGAAGTAACGGTAAACCCTATACTTTCCAAAACCTGTTGAATGGCACTAGCATCTACTGCACAGGAATAGCTGTTCTGTTCATCCACCGTAATTTGAAGCAAACCATTTGCTGCCCATGAAAATACCAGGGTAGACGCTTCATTGGATACTGCATCGGAATCTGTGCTGGACATACCACTATGCTGTGCGTTGCCACCCGAATTTTGCACCCTGGTCATTGCTGTTGAACCGTCTATCCCGGTAACGCTTTTACCAGAGCTTGCATTACAAAGCGTGGCGTAGTTAACGGTAACGGTAAGCTGGTGCTGCGTGTCATCCGCAAACGCAGCGGCTAAATCTGCTGGTCGCATATAAAATTGAGAGGGCAGATTGTCTGTTATAAAGCCAAGTTTCTCGTAAGGAAGCGCACCGGGGTTACTTGCCGTAATGGTAAAGGTGCGCTCCTCACCAAATAGGCTATTATATTTTGTATTGTTTTTGATTATTCGCAAACTGCTACTTGCAACTTTTACGTTTGCCGAGCATTCCCCTGTTTGTACTTGATTTGCCGAATACATAAAGTGCTCGTTGGCAGTAACGCTGTTATCCACAACGTACACTTTATCGGCCTGTGGATTGGGAACAAGAATCACGTTATCGCCCACTTTGTAGGTAAAGCTTGTGTCTGCAATTTCTGTTTTTAAATCTGAATTGAGAAAACGCCAGCCAACAACCAGATTGCCTTTTTCGTCTACAGAAACCGAACCACTCTCAAGATACCTATAGTTCGTGGATGCATTATTAGGCGTAATGGTAAGAAAAGTTCTTCCCTCTGCGGTTTTAAAAACGTATCCACCAGAAGACCCACTGACTGTCTCAAATTTTACTGAGCCACTCTGAATTGAACTCAGTACATCGTTTGCCAAAACAGCATCTTGCGGCAATGTAAGTACGTCTTGGAAGTCAACCCAGGTCATGTAGTCTTTGCCAACACCTTCTAGCGTTGTGCCTTCGCGCGACATACTGATGCTATAGGTAAGACCTGAAATATACGCACCACCCGTTCCATCGCCCTTTAACTGAGAAGCTCCCGCTGTTGCTTCTTTTTTTGTTATGGGAAAAGTATCAGGCACCGTTGACCAATTCAGGCTTTGGTATGAACTTACGGGCACCAAGCCTTCCGCAACAGATTCTTTCTCATCGGCCGTGAGAACCGCACCCCAAATGGCGGCTGTGCCGCCAGCGCTGGAAGGAGAAGAATAACTGCTTTCTATGATAATGGAAATGGTATCGCCCTTTTGCGGTTTTTCCAGCTCAACGTAGTAAACCCCCGTTGTTTCGGTTTTTACCACTGTCATGGTGTACTTATTGCCACCAGCAGAAACCACGGTATACGTGCCCGGAGCATAACTAATGTTGCCGTTCTTGTCGTCAAAGCCGAAATACGCACGAATAACCGAACCAGAAGAATCCTCTGAGCTGTCGGGATTAGATACCGTTATAGTGGTTTGTGCCGTTTCGCCCGTGTAGTAAAGGAACGTGCCATTATCTGCTTGACCGGGTTCAATGTATTTGCTCTTCTCGGTTGAAATGCTTAGCTTTAGATTATCTTTTTCTACAACAAGAGCATCAGCAGACACTTGCTCGGTAGTGCCCGTGATTTTTGTTTGGCCGAACAGCATTGTTCCTGCTTTTAATTCGCTTGAGGTAAAGGTGCTTAGAACCTTTGTAGAACTTGTTTGCCCGTTTATGGATTCCAAGCTTACAGCGCCGCTAAACGCCATGTTGTCAAGGCTTGTTATAGCAGCAGGGTTTTCAAAAGTGAGCGTGGTTAACTTTGTTGCGTTGTTAAACGCAAGACTATCAACACCCGTTACGGGAATTGTTGTTTCAAGGGCATCAAGCGCCGGCAGCTCTTTTAAAACCGTGTATGTTTCAAGCGATGCCGGGCAATAGAACACCGAAGCAGTATTGGTTTCACTGTCAATACGATAGAAAACACCCTGTTCATCAATGAAATACTGAGCCTGAGGCAAGCCCTTTAGCTGCTCTGGAAGAAAGTCTGCCTGCCAGCCACCTGCTTCTAAGTAACTTGGCCCTTCAAACGTTATGGAGTTGCACCCTAAAGTTGTTAACGTAGTAATGGTATCTGCCAATAACGTGTCAACAGTGTTTGCAATGGTTACTTGCAAATCGCTATTTATCTTACTCTGCGAGGAGACAAAGGTAGTATTTGCAGCCTCTAATCGCAGTTCGGTTACGTTTTTACAATTTGCAAAGGCATAGCTCCCTACCGAAGTAACTCCTTCAGCTATGCTTACCTTTTTAATAAAGCTTGCGTAAATATCCCACGGTGCCTTACTAGAACTTGAATAATTGGTCATGGCGCCAGTTCCGGTAATAGAAAGCGTTTGCGTTTCTTTATCAAAAGCCCAGGTAAGGCTATTTCCGCACGTTCCGCTGGTTGGTGCAGCAGCACCGCATATGCTGCATACTATATTCCCTTGTTCGTTTACAGAATAGCTATGAGTACCCAGTTCAAGCGTAACCGGAATGTCTCCCGTTGTGTTTGAGCCGTACCATCTGGCTCCCCAGTAATACGTTTCACCTGCGGTTAAACTGTACTCAATTTTGAAATTCCTATTGTAGCCGCCATCATCATTGGAACTAAGTTGCTTTCCGTTTGCATCGTATAAATACCCATACGTATCGCCATTCGCTGAAGAATAAAACACATAGGGGTGGGTGTACTGCGGAACAAAGGAAAGCTTTACTGTTTGACCTGCTGCAACTGTTATTGTTTTGGTTTCTCCTGCCGTAATGCTTTCTGTTTCTTCATCTAAAGAAGCAGCTTGAAGGGCAGGTTCTGCGCTGTTTTCGGTGAAAGCGCTGTTTTCAGCAGAGGCGCTGTCTTCAGTGGAAGCGTTGGCGGCAGCAGAAGTGCCGTCTTCGGCGGAGACACCATATGCCTCTTCGCTAACAGGGGAAGACGATCCACCTGCAAATTGTGCATTATCGTCAGTTGTATCGCTACCAAATGTTTCCGCATTTGCTTTTGCTTCGCCCGCTGCTTCGCCCGCTGTTTCATCTGCTATTTCGGCGCTCGTTGCGCTGCTGGCTACCTCTTCAACAGCATATGTTCTTTCATTTGTACGAGCGGTTTTTGCATTTGGGTCACTGAAGCACGCAAGACTGTGTTGGTGCTCTTCAAGCTTGCACCCGCCAAGTTGCGCATAACATATGTTGGTGTGCGTGTGCGCTTCAAGCCCGCAATACGTAGTACCTGTCATAGTAAGCGCCGGAAGAACAAGCGCA
>CAVDDP010000092.1:0-8536 GCA_963607695.1 Hallerella sp. | reverse complement strand
TGCGGGCGCGCCTGGAGCTGCAGGAGCACCAGGCGCCGCAACGGCACCCGGTACACCCGGTACACCAGGGGCACCGGGGACTCCCGGCACTCCGGGGGCTGCAGGGGCACCGGGGACACCGGGAGCGCTTGGAGCACCAGGAGCTGCAGGAGCTCCGGGGACGCCAGGGGCACCAAAATCATCTGCATTAAGGTCTACTGCTGCTGGTCTGAAGCACATAGTTGTATCCTTTCTTTTTTTCTTTAGTAAATTTTCCTCTTTACCTTATGTTGTTTTATAGCAACATAGAAGAATACTTGTTTTCTTTTTTCGATTCGCTGGAAAATGTAACAGAATATTTTGCTTCTTACGTGCTCTTTTTACAGGTAGGTTATTGCAGCTTTTTACTTGTGCCTTCCGTGGCGGGAATTTGTACGCCAGCTGGTGGTGGTAATATCATTCCGCACTGGGGACAAGGTTTTTCCCTATCAATAAGGGTAGCTCCACAAAAAGGGCAAAGTTTTTCTAAGGCACGCGTTTGTTCAACGCATTTTCCACATCTATTGCAGCTATAACAAGGCATGTTTGTCCTTTAATACACTTAGGCTTCTAAAATTTTACGGGCACATTCTGGGTCGGTTGTTATCTTGCAGAAAATAGCCATTTGTACGTAATTTCTAATAGTTGGATTGTTAAGATCTATGCCAAATTGATTTTGAATGCGTTCAATTCGGTACGCTACGCCATTTCGGTGTAAGTGAAATAGGTCGGCAACGCGTGAGGCTTTATCGCCCTTTGATAAATATGCAGCCAATAGCTCAAAATCGTTGGAATTCTTTTCAGCATCGCTTCGTAAAATTCGTTCAATAACCGTATTCGATGCAGCGAAGTATTTTACGTCTGCGCTTCCTTCTGGGTCGATCATGGCAAAAGTAAACACTTCGGCAAAAGGAATTACCTTTTGAGTTTCGCGTTTTTCTTCCCAAATAGGCGTTGCAGTTAAGGGTGCATAGGTGCGAGCAGCCAGTAAAGATCGATACGCAACATTAATTGAGCGAAAGTCTTCAAACACTTCCGATTCAAAAATGCGTTCAAGATATTCGCCTGCTCGGCTTTCAAGAAGAGTGTCAACACTTTTGGCAAGCTGGGTGCTGTCTGGTGAATTCAGCAAAACAACAAGAGTATTATCGCAAAGCGTAGGAAGCGCATAGGAATTTTTTAGAGCCCGAATTTCATTCAAAATAAAACCTGTTTGCGAAGAAACATTGCGATGGATTTCTATAAGCGCCATCATATAAAAACCTTGTACTGGAATATGCAACATGGTCATTTGACGCCGGATATAGGCAGAGTTAAGCCCTTCATTAGAGATTAAATGCAGCAGAAATCTTTGGTCTGGATTGCCTTGTGTAGCAGATAATCCTGCTTTTTTCTTTAGCGCCATAGAACAAAAACTTATGAACATTTCAAACATATCGCGTTGTCCTGTTGTGAAATGATTCGTTGCACTTGTCATGGCAACTAGTCCTGCGTATTGCTGCTGAAGAAAAAGAGGAGCAGTAATAAGCGCATAGGGAAGGCTTTCTGTTGCGGGGTACTCTTTAATACCTGTTTGATATTTAATCTCTTCGCTTAAATAATCACCGCAACGTTGGGAGACAAGCATTTCGTCGGAATGATATCCCAGTTCAACAAGAGATTGGTTAACTTTGTCAATAGGTTTAATGTTGTGCGTGTACGCTAAAAGCAAATAATTGCTATCAACAATGCTCATAAAAAGCCCTAGTTCCTTTTCGGCTATATCAATAAGTGATTGCAAAGGTTTTGTAGAACTAAGAGCAAGTGCTAATTTGTAAGCGTATTCATCTACCGAAAGAAGGCAACCTTGAATGTCAGACATAAGAGTCTCAACAGATTGGGTGCTTTGTGTTGCGCGCACTACGCATGCTTTAGAACGTAATAGTGTTGGGTGTTCTGCGGGCTTGCTTTGAGCCTCTTCGTTGTATGGCAGAAATAATAGGAAAGGCGAGGAGCCATCTTTATCAGGGAGTAGCTTTTGATTTAAGTCGGCAACAAATAAGGTAGAGGCTTGCTCTTCAATATTATTGCTAAAAAGCATAACGCGGCGAAGGCAGGGAATATTTGTTTTGAAGGGCGTAATTATTTCGTAACCAGCTTTAACAAGGTAGTCAGAAAGTATGCCGGTGGAAACTTTCAAATCATGGCTCCGATCTGTACTTGTGGAACATTTTCCCATAGAACCCCCCTTGATTCTTATTTCCTATGAGTACCTTTGAAGGTACATGCAGTTTATTGTAGGGGATAAGGGCGTTCAGCAAATGACCGTTTCGCACGCAATTTGCACTTTGTACAGGCGCTTTTGCACAGAAGTTTGCGCTTTTGCGGCGCGGCGGGGCACGGCAGGGTACAAGCTGTGGTATGGTTTGCAAAGTGAGGCAGAAGTATAAAAGAAGGAGCGGCGCATGAACATCGAAGATCTTACCTTCAATGAACAAGGGCTTATTCCCTGCATTGTGCAAGATGCAAACGATAAAGAAGTGCTTATGATGGCGTGGATGAACGCAGAATCAATCAGGCGCACACAAGAAACCAAAACCATGTGGTTTTGGTCGCGCAGCCGCCAGGAGTACTGGAACAAGGGCGCTACCTCGCGAAATTTCCAACATGTGGTAGAACTTCGCTACGACTGCGATGCCGATTGTCTTTTGGCGCTGGTAACCCCCGACGGTCCTGCTTGCCACACCGGTGCCCGCAGCTGCTTTTTCCGCACGCTCGCCCCTGAATAGTTGCGCAAACGCCTTTTTGCAACGTCCTAAAGTTCATGTTGCTAAAAAATAAGGGTTAAATTCGGGCAAATGAACGATATTGGGTATTTTGAAAAGAAAAAGTTGCTGCCTTGAAACACCCATTCATTTCTGACCTGGGGATATATAAATTATTAGTTAGTAAAAAATTCACTATTCAGAAAAATGAGTTCCAAAAATACCCAATATCGTCAATTTCGGTGAATTTGGGGGCATTTTTTCAACAACATGCGTTTTGCGCAAACGCAATAAGCGCCCTGCGGCGCACTCAAAAAAGCGCGATACCCAAAGCGGGGGAAAGTAACGATTTTTTTCGCACGATTTTTCGCCCATTTTCCGCAAGATTGTTCAATTTCGGTCAAGATTGTAAAAAAACCCTGATAAAAACCGCGGGTAATACAACTTTCAAAAAAGTAACACAAATTTACGAATTCGAAATAAAAGCAGGTGAAAAACTGAAACTTGACCCAACTCAAACCCGCCGATAATCTGAACGAAACACTTTCCACAGGGGAAAGGTGGCAAGTGTCGTAGGGGTTTCATCCAAAGTTTCACTGTTCGTTTTACCTGTAGATTAAGCACGAATTCCACCGGGGAAACCAAAAAGGAACAAAAGATAAAGTCCCTTTGACTTTGCCAAAATTTGCTGGACGAAAAGCCGGGAAAAAAAGAGAGTTGAGGTGGTCCTTTGTCTTGGGACATTCTTATTCCGAACGAGGAGATGGAAGCTGCAACAGAACGTCTTCTCCAGACCGCAGAGCTGGTTGGTGCTGATACGTACCAGGCTCGCAACGCTGCTCAAGGCACTCATTGCAAAATTGGCGAGCAAGGTTTGTGCTGCCGCATTTGTTCGATGGGTCCGTGCCGCATTACTGCAAAGTCGCCGCGTGGTGTTTGTGGCTGCGACGCCGACGGTGTAGTAGGTCGTAACTACCTGCGTTTTACCGCTGGTGGTTCTGCAACGCACTCTGATCATGGCCGCTCTATTGCTATGACATTGTATCGCTGCTCTGCGAATGGTGATTACACCATTAAAGACGAAGAAAAACTTCGTCGCATTGCAGAAGAGTGGGACATTGAAACCGAAGAGCGTGACATCTACGACATTGCTCATGAAGTTGCTCTTACCGGTTTGGAAGAGTTCGGCAAGCCGTTTGGCCGCCTTCGCTTCTTGAAGCGTGCTCCTGAAGCTCGTCAGAAAATCTGGCGTGAGCACAAGCTTTCTCCGCGTGCTATCGACCGCGAAGTTTCGCTTTCAATGCACATGACACACATGGGTTGCTCTTCCATGCCTGAGGCTTTGGTGCATCAGTCCTTGCGTGCTGGCCTGGCCGACGGCTGGGGCGGTTCCATGATTGGTACCGAGTTCTCCGACGTTTTGTTTGGTACTCCTAAGCCCATTGATACTACTGCTAACCTGGGCGTTATGGAAAAAGACATGGTGAACATTGTTGTTCATGGTCATGATCCTTCGCTTTCTGAAATGGTTGTGTACTACGCAAACGACCCCGAGATGATTGCTCTTGCCAAGGAAAACGGCGCAAAGGGTATTAACATCTGCGGTGTTTGCTGCACCTCAAACGAAGTTGCTATGCGCCACGGCATTCCTATGGCTGGTAACTTCCTGCAGCAGGAAAACGTGGTACTCACCGGTGCCTGCGAAGCCATTGTTGTAGACGTTCAATGCATTTTCCCTGCATTAGGACCTCTGTCTAAGTGCTTCCACACCAAGTTTATTACCACCAGCAACACGGCACGCATGCCCGATTCTGACTTCATTGAGTTCAAAGATTCCAACGCTGGTGAAACCGCCAAGAAAATTGTTAAGTTGGCTGTGGAAAACTTCAAGAACCGCAAGCCTGAACTGGTTAACATTCCTAACCTGGTTTCTAAGGCTACCGTTGGTTACTCTGTTGAAGCAATCTACGACACGCTTGACACCGTTGCAAACTCTCACATCGACGAATTCCAAACCATGATTCCGTTGATTGACTGCATTCGTTCTGGCGTTATCCGCGGCGCTGTTGCCATGGTTGGTTGCAACAACCCCAAGGTGCGCCCCGACTACGCTCACATTGAGCTTATGAAGAAGCTTTTGGCCAACGACGTTTTGGTTATTGTTTCCGGTTGTTCTGCTCAGGCTGCTGCAAAAGCAGGCTTAATGGACAAAGAAGCAGGTAAGTATTGTGGCGAAGGCCTGAAGCGTGTATGCCGTTTGGCTAACATTCCTCCTGTTTTGCACATGGGTTCTTGCGTTGACATTTCGCGTATGATGGTTCTTGCTTCGGTTATCGCGAAAGACTGGAACATTGAAATTTCCAACATTCCGCTGGTAGGATGCGCTCCTGAGTGGATGTCTGAGAAGGCTGTTTCCATTGGCAACTACGTTGTTGCAACGGGTATTGATACGTACCTGGGTGTTGACCCCTACACCGACGGCTCTAAAGGCATCGTTGGTCTTTTGCAGGGCGACATTGAAAAGTGGGTTGGCGCAAAGTTCATTGTTGAAAAAGACATTGACAAGATGGGCGACCTTATGATTCAGCGCATTGAAGAAAAGCGCGATCATTTGAACATCTAATTGGGTATGTGCACTAAAGATACGCAAAGGAAACGGGAAACATTATGAAAGTAGCAATTACAGGAAAAGGCGGCGTAGGAAAAACCACGCTTTCGGCAACACTTGCACGCATTTACGCGCAAGAAGGCCGCCCTGTGCTTGCAGTTGATGTAGACCCCGATGCAAATTTAGGGCTTGCGCTGGGCTTTTCCATGGAAGAAGTAAATGCTATTACGCCTATTTCTAAAATGAGAAAGCTGGTTGAAGAACGCACCGGAGCAAACGATGCAAACAAGTTTTTCAAGCTGAACCCCCAGGTAAGCGACATTCCCGACACGTACGCCCACGAACGCAATGGCGTAAAGCTATTGGTTATGGGAACCGTTGAAACGGGTGGCGCTGGTTGTGTATGCCCTGAACACGTAATGATTAAGTCTATTCTTTCAAGCTTAACGTATCGCAAGGACGATGTAGTGATTATGGACATGGAAGCTGGCCTTGAGCACTTGGCTCGCGGTACGGCTGCCAACATGGACCAGTTCATTGTGGTGGTAGAACCGGGTGCGCGCAGCATTCAAACCTACCAAAAAGTTAAGCAGCTGGCGGGCGATATTGGCGTGACAAAGGTAAACGTTGTTGCCAATAAAGTTCGCGGCGAAGAAGACAAAGCGTATCTGAGTGCTCATATTCCCGAAGATGCACTGCTTGGGTTCTTGCCGTATTCCGCCGACGTTATAGACGCCGACAGAAACGGGGAGTCTCCCTTTGACTATAGCGCTGAGCTGGTAGAAGAAGTGAAGCGCATTAAACAACGTATGGAAAACGCATAGAGAAAAGCAAAGGAAATCATATGAAATTTTTTGACAGGATTTTCCATGGCTCCAATGAGATCTTCTCTATTGCCACTAAGGCGGTAGACGAAGCAATTGCTGCCCATGGCGAAGATGCCACTATGGCAATGCCAAGTACGGCATACAACATGTCTTGCCAGCTGGCTTATGCTGGTCAAAAAGTGATGAAGCTTAAGGACTTGAAAGATTCTTTGGCTCACATCAACGACATGAACACGCGTGAGCAACGCACCGAAGCCATTTTCAAGGCTGGTATTGGCACTGCTATGGCAGGCGAAATTATTGAAGCAGTAAAGTACATTGACAACCCTGATCCTTACGCCGACACCAAATATCACGGACACTTCTCCGACGCTGAAGTGCGTGAGTTGGGCGTGCCGCTGGTTACCAATGACATCCCGGGCTTTGTTGTTATCATTGACGCTGCTCCTTCCGATAAAGAAGCATGCGACTTGATTCGCGGCTACCAGGAGCGCGGCATCTTTGTGTTCTTGATTGGCGACATTATTGAGCAGGCCGAGCGCATGAACATTGAAATGGGCTTCCCGGTTCGCGTTGTTGCCGTTGGCCCCGACATTTGGGCAGTAAGCCACGTTGTATCCTTCTGCGTGCGCGCCGCTATGATTTTTGGCGCCATTGAAGGCGGCGACTGGGACGGCTTTATGGAGTACACGTTTGTGCGCTTGCATGCATTCGTGAACGCGTTTGCCCCGGTAAACGACAACACGCTGGCATTTGGTGCCGGTGCCGTTGCCATGGGCTTCCCCGTTATCACCAACGACATGAACTACATTCGTCCTATTCCTAAGACCATTTTGCTGCAGCCCAACACCAAAGACTTCATTGAAACGTCTTTGGAGGCGCGCGACATTCACATCAAGATTACCAAGATTGACATTCCTGTTGCGTACTCAACCGCATTCGAGGGTGAGATTATTCGCCGCCCCGATATGCAAGTTGAAATTGACGGTTCGCGCATGGACTGCTTTGAATTGGTGGAAATCAAAGACGTTAAAGAGATTGAAGACCACTCCATTGTTTTGGAAGGTCCCGATATTTCCGACGTTCCTATGGGCACCAAGATGAACGCTGCTATTATTGTGGAAGTAGGCGGCAAGAACGTATCGCCCGACTTTGCTTCCGTATTCGAGCGCAAGATTCACGCTTACTTGAACTGCGCAAGCGGCGTTATGCACACCGGTCAGCGCGACATGATTCGTATCCGTGTGAGCAAAGACGACTATGATGCAGGCTTCCGCATGAAGCACTTGGGCGAGATTCTGTACGCCAAGATCAAGGGCGATCACGACGCTATTATCGAGAAAGCCCAGGTAAAGATTTACACCGAGCCTGAGAAGTGCAAAGAGCTTCGTAAGTATGCAAACGAAGTATTTGATGCTCGTGACGAGCGCTTGGGCAGCTTAACCGACGAAACGGTTGAGAACTTCTACACCTGCATTTTGTGCCAGTCGTTCAGCCCCAGCCACGTGTGCATTGTTACCCCCGAGCGTTTGGGCTTGTGCGGCGCTGTTTCCTGGCTTGACGCTAAGGCTTCAAATGAACTTGATCCTAACGGTGCCTGCCAGATTGTTCCTCATGAGAAATGCATTGATGAGCGCATTGGTGCGTATGAAGATGTAAACGAGGCAGTACGCAAGTACTCCAACGGTGCTCTTGAGCAAGTGTCTTTGTACTCCATTTTGGAAGACCCCATGACTTCTTGCGGCTGCTTTGAATGCATTTGCGGCATTGAGCCAATGACCAGCGGTTTTGTTATTACCACGCGTGACCACGTGGGCATGACTCCCTTGGGCATGACGTTCTCGGAAATGGCCTCCATGACCGGCGGCGGCGTGCAAACCCCTGGCTACATGGGTCATGGCAAGCACTTCATTGCTTCTAAGAAGTTCCTGAAGGCCGAAGGCGGCATTGCACGTGTTGTGTGGATGCCCGCAGCCTTGAAAGAGCAACTGGCTTCAAGGATTAATGCTACCGCAAAAGACCTGTACGGCATTGATAACTTCATTGACATGATTCCCGATGAGACCGACATGAAAGACCCCGGCGACCCTGCCGAGCTTTATGAAGTTCTTACCGCAAAGAATCACCCCGTTCTTGGTATGGAGCCATTACTCTAGAACTAGGATAAATTTAGGTACTATTTGTGCTTACAAAAACAAGCTGCTCTGCTTTTGGCAGGGCAGCTTGTTTCGTTTTATAGGGGTGGGGAAGGTGGAGGGGCAAGGTGACAAAGGGTATTCGCTTGCGGTCCTGTGCTTGATTTTCGTGGTGCTGCGCTTATACCACGAAAATCTGCGTGC
>CAVDDP010000091.1:0-8575 GCA_963607695.1 Hallerella sp. | reverse complement strand
GAATACTCCTCGGCTCCAGGTTATTTTTTCCGCTGCTGTTTGACAACAATTATCAGGCCGGCAATCATTTCAACAATCGACATTCCAAGTAAAAGCCCAGACATAAAGTCTTTTACGTCCGACCCGCCAATAGTTGCAGAGAGTGCGCTGCATGCAATGCCAAGAATAATCAGCACCACACCAAAGAGCACCTGCCGTTGATGTTCCAGCTCCTGCATACGGCGAATGAGGTCAAGAATCTGCTCATTGTCATAAGCACAGGCGCTCTCTTCGGCAGAATCCTTGCCATCCATCAGCTCTGCAAGCGTTACATGAAGTTCATCGCAAAGTTTTTGTATAACGCTGTAATCTGGCATACACTTGCCGTTTTCCCATTTCGAAATTGTCTTGTTAGACACGCCGAGTTTTTCCGACAGTTGCTCCTGCGTAAGATTTAATGCCCGGCGCTTTTGCGCAATGTAGCTGCCAATCAGTATTTGATTCATTTCGTTTTCCTTCTGCTTCCTTGGATGCACAAATCATAGCGGAGTGCAAAAAATATCCCACCCCCCGTTGGTAGAATATGCGTGAAATTTCACTTGACCAGCACTATTTATATGTAACGCAAGTAAAATCTGCGAGATGGCGCATGCCATTCAAGAGGGGAGTGACATATATGAAACAGAAGACTGTGCGAAATGACACACGAGGTGACGCGCGAAAGACAGCGCCAGAAGCCACACGAGGTGACGCGCGAAAGACAACGCCAGAAACTTCGCAAAAGATAACACGTATTCTGTTTGTTTGTCATGGCAACATTTGTAGAAGCCCCATGGCGGAGTTTGTCCTGAAAGATATGGTTGCCAAGCGTGGTATTGCCAGTGACTTTGTTATAGAAAGCGCCGCTACTTCTACCGAAGAAATTGGCAACGACATGTATCCACCGGCCAAGCGCTGCTTGGACAAGCATGGCATTACGTACAAGAAGCGTGGCGCGCGGCAACTTCGTGCAACAGATGAGAACAAGTGGGATATGTTCATTGGAATGGACTACGCAAATGTTCGCAATATGGCGCGCATCTTGGGCAGCAATGACAAGGTTCACTTGATGTTATCGTTTGCAGGCGAAGATGCCGAAGTTGCCGATCCGTGGTATACGGGCGATTTCGAGCGTACCTACGAAGACATTGTGCGTAGCTGTACGGGGCTGCTTGAATATCTGGGCGCATGAGGCTGAGATGGTGATGGCTTCAAGAGGAATTGCGAAGCGGAATGCTTGACTACCACTAGGGGGATTGCGGCGCGTCCAGAAAGGTGGCATACCTTCGTGTTATTTGTTTGCTGTTAGCTGCTGTCATCAAGGAAATCAAGGAAAATAAAAGAAATCAACGGAAATAAAAGAAATCAAGGAAAATAAAAGAAATCAAGGAGACGGTGCGCAAAACAATTTATAATGAGTATCGAAAGCAACTAGCAATAAATCGAGGAAGGCAGCCAAGATGATAGAAAACCCTTTCACCCCAACGTTTGGCGAGGTGCCAATGCATATGGCTGGCAGGGAAGCCTTACTCGGTGAACTTTCCCTTGCGTTTAAGTCATCACGCCGGCATCCAAATCTCACAACGGCAATAACGGGAGCTCGTGGAACAGGAAAAACTGCCTTGTTAAGCACTGCTGCAACAAAGGCAGAAGCGTGTGGCTGGGTAGCAGTAAGAACAGTTGCTTTGCCAGGTATGCTTAACGATATTCTTATTACCGCTCGCAGGTCATGCGCCCATTTGATTTCCCATGGGTCTGAAAGAAAATTATCCGGTGTAGAAATAGGACAAGTGGTAAGCGTTCAGTGGGAAAACGAAAAGGAGCTTTCCAACTGGCGCAGCAATATGTCAGATTTGCTTGATGAACTTGCAACGCGGGGTACGGGGCTTCTTATTACGGTTGATGAAGTTCAACCAAATTTGTCTGAGATGATTCACCTTGCTGCAATTTATCAACTGTTTGTAATGGAAGGCAGAAAAGTGGCGCTTCTTATGGCTGGTCTTCCAAACAACATTTTGCAAATAGAAAAAGACAAAACCGTTTCTTTTTTGCGGCGTGCGCAAAAATACCAGCTTGGGCGCATTTCTGACTACGATGTGAAAGACGCCATGATGCGTACTATTGAGGAATCTGGTCGCACTATTTCAGAGGACGCACTTGATATGGCAGTGGAAGCCACTGACGGTTTTGCGTATATGATGCAGCTTGTAGGGTTTCGCATGTGGAACCAGCATCCAAGTGAAAAAGAGATTTCGAAAGCCGATGCGGCTGCGGGAATTAAGCTTGCACTGCAAGAATTTAGGGACCGTATTGTAAAAACAACCTTCGATACGTTGTCTGAAGGCGACAAAAAGTTTTTGCAGATTATGGCGGCAAGCGAAGAAAATCTTACTACTTCCGAAATTGCTGAACGGCTTGGCAAATCGCATTCCTATGCAACGCAGTATAAAAACAGGCTGTTAGGTCAAGGAGTAATAGGGGAAGAAAGCAACCAAACTTTGCGATTTGATTTGCCTTTGATGAAGGATTACGTGCGCGACTCGTTCGCTTAACGCTGGATTGCTTTGCGCCATAAAATCATACATGCAAGAATTGTGCTTGTTGCTGAAAAACCACACGTCAATATAGATGAAATTTTAGAACCCTAAGTTCAAAACTTTAGCTGCACATGAGGTGTATATCATTTTATAGGGCTTGTGGTATGCGATATAATTTGTGACCAACAAGGGTGCGTTTGAGAAAAAATGGTTGTCTTAGAGCGCGCGGAAGTTAGGAGATAAAAGTATGGCGTTTTCAATTGATTATCAGGGAGTTTGTATTTCTCTTAACGAGCACAGCAGTGTGCGTATTTGCGGCGCCGCGGGTGCTGCGGGTGCTGTTGCGGACGACGTAGCAGGTGAAGCCGCAGCGGGTGCAGCGGGTGTCGCAGCCGGTGCTGTAGCCGGTGCGGGTGCTGCGGGCGAAGCCGCTGGTGCTGTAGCCGGTGCGGGTGCAATCTACGTGGATCCGTTTCATGTTTGCGAGGCTTCGCACGACGCCGCCCTGGTGCTGGTAACCCACAGCCACTACGACCACCTTGATCCCGATAGCTTGCATGCCATTGCAAACGAAAATACCTGCTTTGCTGCCCCGCACGAAACGGTGGGCAGCTTAATAAACGCCGGCATTCCTAAAGAGCGCATTGTGTCTGTTTCCCCTGGTTGCACATATAAAATCGCAGGATATTCCGTGGAAACAGTGGCGGCGTATAACGAAAACAAGCAATTTCACCCCCGCGAGAACGGCTGGGTTGGCTACGTTGTAGAAGTTTCCGGTGTGCGCGTGTATGTGTGCGGCGATACCGACAATATTCCCGAAATTAAAGATGTGAACTGCAGCGTTATGTGCGTGCCGGCGGGTGGCACGTATACCACAACCCCGCAAGAGGCTGCAGAAATGGTGGCGACAATGAACCACAGGCCAAAGCTGGTTATCCCCGAGCATTACGGGACCGTAGTGGGAAGCCTGGACTGTGGCGCCGCCTTCGCCCGTGCCTTGAAAGGCCTGATAGGGGAAGAAACCACCGTTGCAATTCCATACTAGTGCCTGCGTTTCGCACGTACTGCTTCATAATAACTGAACCTTATCGAAAAGCCTTTTGATAACGTTGTAATGTGGCTCCAGAAGGGATGAGCCTGTTTGCCTGCATACAAGCGTGGGCGATTATGTGGACAGAGGGTCTACAAACTTTCCCATGCGTGTACTACAATAGGCACATGCAGAAGGTGTGTGCCTTTCGGCGCATGCCGCAGCAATTTATACGTGAAGGGAATGGTGCTCAATGGCAACAAACAGCAAGCAAAAACTGAAGCTTTTGTACGTGTATCGCATGCTTATGGAAGAAACCGATGACAAGCACGGCCTTTCCATGACGCAAATTTTGAGCAAGTTGGCGCAGGAAGGCATTCAGGCAGAGCGAAAGAGTATCTACAACGACTTAGAAGCGCTGCGCAAGTTTGGGCTGGAAATTACTACTATTCCGCATTGCCCCGTTGAGTATACCGTGGTAAAAGACAAACCAACGCTTTCTGAAGTTGCTCTTTTGATGGATGCCGTGCAGGGAAGCAAGTTTTTAACGGAAAGCAAAAGCAATCATCTTGCCAAAATGGTAAAGAACATGGCAAGTGTGCCGCAGCGTGCGCAGCTTAAAAAGCGCGTTCATGTGGAGGGGCGCATCAAAAGTCAAAATGACAGCGTGTTCCATAATGTGGACACTATCCATGAGGCCATGCGCTTAAAACGCAAGGTGCAGTTCATGTATTTCAAGTATGGTCCAGACCTTGAGCGTCACCCAACGCGCAAGGAAAACTACCTGCACACACCCGTAAAAATTGTGTATACCGATGGCTTTTATTACCTGGTAACCTGGAGCGACAATAACGAAGACTTCGTGACCTTCCGCATAGACCGCATGCATTTGGTGCAGGTAAGCGAAGAAGCCGCCACACGCAATAAGCGTATTGCAAACTACGCTTTTGAAGGGTTTGAACACAAGGCCTTTGGCATGTTTGATGGAAACCCCGAAAACGTAACGCTGCATTGCACGGGCGGTGGCATTGATGTGGTGGTAGATACGTTTGGTCGCGAGAAGTTGAAGCCGCTCAATGTGGAAAAGGCTGGCGTGGATGCAGAAGGCAAGAGCGTGCCTGGCGCGTGCGATGTGCACGTACCTGTTGTGGTAAGCCCTCAATTCTACGGTTGGCTTGCGGGCCTTTCGGGCATTGTGGAACTTACCGCGCCTAAGAGCGCAGTAAGCGCCTACAAGCAATGGCTGCGCGGTTTGCTGGGGGAAGAAGAATAGCGCGAAGCGGCACACTAACTAATTGGCACCCTAACCAGCTGAAACGCCACCTAGCACATTAGCTAGGTGGCTCAGCTGTGCTGTTGGCGGTACAACGGCACAGCTCAGTGTTTCTGAGTACATTAACAGGCGCAACTCTTCCACCGCAGGTAAAACATGCCGTTAAGGGAAGTGCACGTAGAATCCCAACCGGGCACGAGAGCAACCTCGCGCATATTATTAACGATGCCGCTGTAAACAGGCAATCCTGCAACAAATACCACATCGTGGTTACTCAAGCGAATTATTTCCGGGCTTGGATCAAACCAGGTGTTGGTAATGTCGTTCCACAGGCGAAGTCTGTCATAAATTGTGCATTGCGAGTTAGCGGCTTCGTCTGTGTGAACTTGGTCAGGCATTTCATTCAAGCAGCCTAGGTCAGTTACTTCATTCGCTGTCTCTTCCCCTTTTTGTACACATTTACTTGCTACTTCTTTCCCACCTTGAAAGGAAAGAGCCAGAATAAGCTTGCCTTCAAAGTATACCGGGCCGTTACTGGGGCAAGGCTCATACCCTTCCGGAATGCCACCAGCGATATTGGTATCTCCGAACAATTCCGGTGTTATTTGTTTTGCGGTTTCTAGAACGGCGCAGTTCATAGGCTCACTCCTTTCCGCCGAATTGTTTTACAAAGAAGCACTTACCTATTTTTCATTGCGTAATACACAATCATAACAGGGGTTGCAAGAATGCATAAAATAAGAGTTAAACCAACCATGACGTCACCTCCTTTGTTTTCGCTTTTCGCATAGTACGCGCAAAAAACCTGCGAGCATGGTGTTAAAGAGGGACACCCTCGCATGTTTTTGTTGCGTTTGGAGTTCGGTTGCTGCGTGCTGCAGAATACGATGTTCCTGCAGGTAGCGGGCGCGAATTATGCGCAGACCGCTGGATGAACGACCTGCGCCTTCCCCTGCGCCTTTCCCTTGCATCTTTCCCCTTGCGCGCTTCCTAACTGGCAAAATACTCAATGCAGAAGTTTTCAAATAAGGTTACCGCATGGCTGCGGTGGGCATTTTTCACGTGTGCAATGTGAATGGGGTAGCTTTCGTTTATGGGCAAAACATGCAGCGTTTCAAGTTGTTCGTTTGCAAGCGCAGTGTACAGCAATTTGTCGGGGCAAAAACAAGCACCAAGGCCGCTGGTACACAAGGCAAGAAGCGTTGCGGCATTGTCTGAGTACGCTTTTATGGGCGGGTTTAGCTTGTTTCGGCGAAGAAACGCGCTGCCAATGCGGCCCGTTATGTCTTCTTCCGAGCTCATAAAAAAGGGCAGGTGGGAAAGCTGTGAAAGCATGGCAGGGTTGCTTTTGTTGCACACTTCCACAGGGGCGTTTTCTTGAAGTTCCAACAAATTTTTAGACACCACCAACATCACGTTTTCGGTGTACAAGGGCTGCGCGCTAATTTCGGGCATGCCGGTATCGCAGCGGGCAATAGCAACATCTCTTTCTTCTGCAAGCAGGGCGTCTATAATTCTGCTGTTTGTTTGCTCGTGCACGATTATTTGTATGTGCGGGTAAAGCTTTTGGAAGGCAGAAATAATACCAGGCATAATGGTGCGCGAACGGGTATGCGCAACACCCACGCGCACAATGCCGCTCTCGGCGTTTTGAATGTCTTGGAATTCATGGTGCATTGACTCGTACGAGCTGCAAAAATTACGCGCGTATTCCAAGAATCGCTTGCCAGCATAGGTAAGCTCAAAATGCGGCTTGCGGGTAAAAAGCACGCAGCCCAGCTCCTTTTCAAGCGCTGCCATATGCGCGCTTAGCGTTTGCTGTGTTATGTGAAGCTCTTTTGCTGCGGGGCTTATACCGCCGCATTCCACCACACGTATAAAGTAGTTCATGGGAAGAAAGTTCATGAGTGCATCCTGTCTGCGAGTGGTTTGGTTAGATTCCCTCTTCTATCTTGCATTATACACATGCACAGTAAAAACACTGTGTACTTCACCACAAAAAATCAGTTTGAAACCTTATTTAAATTGCATTACGCTCGTGCTCGCAAAAAAAGAGAGAAAGTAGCGGGCAGTTTTATGCTTGAGATAATGTTAATTGTGGTGTTTGCAGCGGCAGTTTTGCTGTGCTTGGTGTTTACCGGGTCTGTTTTGCCGGCTTTGTTGTTTGGTTTTGCACTGTTTTTGGTATACGGAGTTGCTAAGGGAAGCTCTGTGTTTCGCATGCTCAAGTGCGCAATTGTTGGCACAAAATCTTCCCTTAGCATTATTGTTTTGCTTCTTTTTGTAGGGGCACTTACCGCAACGTGGCGCGCCAGTGGCACCATGGCATACATGGTTGACCTGGTTGTTCGCGTTTGCCCTGTTTCGCTTATCTTGCTCATGATTTTTCTTTTATGCAGCTTTGTTTCGTTTCTTGTGGGCTCTGCCTTTGCAACGGCATCTACCGCAGGCGCAATTTGCGCGATTGTGGCGGTAAACGCCGGCATTCCCCTGTTGTACGCTGGCGGCGCTGTGCTTGCGGGCGCCTACTTTGGCGACCGCTGCTCCGCGGTATCGGGTAGCGCGCTTTTAGTTGCCAAGCTCACTTCAACAAACATTAAGAAAAACATGAGAGAAATGGTAAAAACTTCCGCTGTTCCCTTCGCGCTGACCTGCGCGTTTTTCCTTGCCTTGGGAATTACGTGTTCACCTGCTGGCGGTTTCGCGCAGGCGCCCGCGTACTTAAGTACCTGTTACGTGCTTGGCGCCATAGATATTCTTCCCGCCGTTGCGGTGCTGGCGCTGGCGCTTGCTGGCGTGCCGTGCTTTGTGGTACTTGGTGTGGGTGCGGCATTGGGCGGCATAATAGCGGTGTGCGTGCAAGGTTGTAGCGTTTGTCAGGTGCTTCACATGTGCCTTTTTGGCTACATTGCGCAGGCAAGCGGCGCTACGGTGCTTTCCGGAGGCGGATGCGTTAGCATACTTTCGGCCATGGCAATTATTTTTGTGAGCTCGTGTTACGTGGGCATGTTTGAGCAATCAGGCATGCTGGTAAATATTGAGCATGCAATTAAAAAAGTAGGGGAAGAATTCGGCTCGTTTTTTGCGGTAGCACTGGCCTCGGTATTTAGCAGCATATGTGCGTGCAACCAAACGCTTGCCATAGTGCTAACTCATGAGCTTTGCAGGAAAAGCGTGCCTGATAACAATGTTTTAGCAGGTTATTTAGAAAACACCGTGGTTCTTCTTGCGGCATGCGTACCGTGGTCAACGGCGGTGGCAGTGCCCTTGGCGGCAATAGGTGCGCCCGCTGGCAGCATTCTTTTCGCGCTGTTTCTTTACCTGGTGCCGCTTTATAACATGGCAGTTTCACTGGTGAAAGCACATTCGCATTCCCGGCGTGCATACCGTAAAAGCCGCATGGCAGCCACGCGGCGTTAGCCGCCGTTATGCAAGCTCACCATTGACGCGCAGAGCACGTTGAGCTGCGGTAATAGCCATACGGCATTAGCCGCTGTTAGGCAAGGGGATATTTTGAACACTCCTCTGTTTCCCTGTTCAGAGGAGACACTCACCAAATTGTGAAATGAGCAGAGAATTACAAAAAGCCCCTCCATCTCCTTTTCAATCATTCCAAATGCAGTAATAAAGTCTGCCGAGCTTTAGATTGCTCGACAGGCTTTTTTTGAAATATATAGTTTGTTTTGTGTTCGCCAGCTGTACTGGTTAATGTAATGC
>CAVDDP010000090.1:0-8605 GCA_963607695.1 Hallerella sp. | reverse complement strand
AAGGGCGTTTTTTTTGCGCTGTTCTGCCGAACAGCGCAAATACTCGACGCTGCGATTTTTCTCTTTCTTTTTTGCGAACTTTTACGCATTTACCTTCTTCTTCTACTAATCTTACGGGGAATATGCGATAATAGCGTTTCGTATGCGCTCATCAGCGCTCATTTGTTGTGTCCATTATTGCTAAGGGCAATTGTAAAAGTATCGATGGAGGATTTTCGTGGAAACAAAAGTAGATTTGCTTGAAGATAACCGCGCAAAGATTGCGGTTACGGTTGAGGCTTCTGAGATTAGTGCTCGTATTAATCGTGCCTATAAAGAAGTTGCTAAGAAGAACACTTTCCCGGGTTTTCGTAAAGGTAAAGCTCCGCGTGCTGTTATTGATGCAGCGTTTGGTGCTGGCTATATTCTAGCTGCGGTTACCGAGGATGTTGTTAATGACACAACGCCTGTTGCAATTGACGAATCAAACTTGTTCCCTGTTGGGCAAGCTCAATTCGATGAAATTGAGCCTGTTGTTGCCGATGCCGATTTTACTTTTAGCTTTACCATTGGCCTTCGCAATGAAATTGAACTTTCAAGCTATGAGCCTGTTGCTATTGAAATGCCAGCAGAAGAAATCACCGAAAAAGAAATTGACGACCAGCTTAATTCTATTATTGAGCAATATGCCGATTTTGAAGAAGCTGCAGAAGGCGCCAAAATTGCCAAGGGCGACCGCGTAACTATGTCTCTTTCCGCTCTTGATGATTACAATGCGCCGTTTGATTTGCTTAACTCTGAAGATTTCCAATACACTATTGGATCAGGGCTTTTCCCTGTTGAATTTGATGAAAAACTTATTGGCGCAGCAGCAGGCGACAAGGTGGAGTTTTCTCTTCCTGTTTCCGAGGGCTCGGGCGTATACCTGCACAGCCTTGTTGGTAAAACGGAAAATGTTTCGTTTACCATTGAGATTAAAGACATCAAAGCAAAAGTTATGCCAGAGCTTAATGACGAGTGGGTTTCCGAAAACTTTGGCTTTGAAAGCGTTTCAGAGTTGCGTGACAGAGTTAAAGACTCTATTGAACAGCAAAAAGAGCAAATTTTCCCTCGCATTAAAGAAAACCGTGTTCTTGATGTTTTGCTTGAGCGTGTTTCCGATGAAGCACCTGAAGCCATGGTTGAGCAGCAAGAGCAAGAGCTTCTGCAAGAATTCTTCCAGCAAATTCAGCGCTCTGGCCAAACCTACGATGAGTATTTGAAGGCAAAAAATTTGACTGCTGCTGAAGTAAAAGATGATATTAAGAAGCAGGCAGCTGAAATTGTGAAGCAAAACCTTGCTTTGGATGCTTGGGCGCGTCATTTTGAGCTTACCTGCGAAGAGGGCGACATTGAGGCTGAATTCATTAAGGCAAGTGCCGACCAGTGGGAAAGCATCTATGAAAACTGGAAGAAGAATGGCAACTTGCACTTAGTACGCGAAGGAGTTTTGCGCACGAAGGCACTTGAGGCAGTTCTAGAGGGTGCGGTAGTAACAGAGATTCCTTATGGCGAAGAATCTGCTCAAAGTTCTGATGAGTCCTCTGAGGCCGAGGCTTAATTCAACGGATTCGTTTTAGCACAAGGAATTTTCCCTGGCGAAATTCCTTGTGCCGAATTCTTTTGAGGTAATAAAACAAGCAATTGTGTGAGTGCAATTGCTGAGAGTGAGGTAGATATGGCACAAAATGCACAAGGATCATTGATTCCTTACGTTATAGAGCAATCTCCCCGCGGTGAGCGCAGCTATGACATTTACTCGCGCCTTTTAAATGAGCGTATTGTGTTTTTGGGCGAGCAAATTGACGATGCAGTGGCAAATACCGTTGTGGCACAGCTTTTGCATTTGGAAAGCGTTGACCCTGATAAAGACATTTCTTTATACATTAATTCTCCGGGAGGTTCGGTAACTGCCGGGCTTGCCATTTTGGATACGATGAACTTTATTAAGTGCGACGTTTCCACCGTTTGCATTGGCTGCTGTGCTTCTATGGCGGCGGTTTTGCTTTCCTCGGGCGCAAAGGGTAAACGCTATTGCTTGCCTAATTCTATGGTGCTTATTCACCAGCCTTCTGGTGGAGCTCAGGGTCAGCAGACCGAAATTGCCATTGTTGCCGATTTCATGCTGAAAACCCGTAAGCGTTTGAATGAGATTTTGGCAGAAAATACCGGTCAAGACGTTGAAACTATTCAGCATGACACCGAGCGCGACAACTATATGACAGCCCAGGAAGCTTTGGAATATGGCCTGGTTGACAAAATTGCAACAACCCATGGTCAAACTTCCGAAGAGGACGAATAAGCAATATGGCAACAAAAAAATCAAACACAAGTGAGCCTTGTTGCACGTTTTGTGGCAAACCTGCCTCTATGGCTGAAGCCATGGTTTCCGGCCCTGATGGTATAAACATCTGTGACGAATGCGTTTCTATTTGCGCAGGTGCTATTCTTGCTCAGGGTGGCAAAATGGACTTTTTTGATGCCATGAACAACCCTTATTATCCCGGGTATGAGGAAGACGAAGAAGACGCGCGCAGTGCCGAGTATGCCGAAGAAACATCTTTGGAAAATCTTCCCACGCCGCAGGAGTTGTATCGTCGTTTGTCTGAGCATGTGGTTGGCCAGGAAGATGCCAAAAAAGCGCTTTCGGTTGCGGTGTATAACCACTACAAACGTATTGGCATGGAAAACCTGGCTGATGAAGACGACGTTGAGCTGGCAAAAAGCAACATTTTGCTTTTAGGCCCAACGGGTTCGGGCAAAACGTTGCTGGCAGAAACATTGGCGCGCACTCTGAAGGTTCCTTTTGCTATTGCCGATGCCACCACGTTAACCGAGGCAGGCTATG
Source organism: Hallerella sp. (assembly GCA_963607695.1). Taxonomy (GTDB): domain Bacteria; phylum Actinomycetota; class Coriobacteriia; order Coriobacteriales; family Eggerthellaceae; genus CAKUOV01. The sequence continues at coordinate 5,739 of CAVDDP010000090.1, read as the reverse complement.
TTGGCGAAGATGTAGAGAACATTTTGCTTAAGCTTATTACAGCGGCAGATTTTGATGTTCCCAGTGCAGAGATTGGCATTATCTACATTGATGAGATTGACAAAATTGCCAAGAAAGCTGAAAACCTTTCAATTACCAGGGATGTTTCTGGTGAAGGTGTTCAGCAAGCGCTTCTGAAAATTGTTGAAGGAACCGATGCTGCCGTGCCGCCGCAGGGGGGAAGAAAACACCCTCAGCAAGAGCTTATTCACATTAACACGAATAACATTTTGTTTATTTTGGGCGGTGCGTTTGTAGGCCTTTCCGATATTGTGGCACAGCGCGTTGGTAAGAGTAGCCTTGGCTTTAACGCCGCGTTGCCTGAAAGCAAAAAACAGGAAGAAGCAGAGCTTTTGGCGCAGGTTCTTCCGGAAGACCTGCAAAAGTTTGGCATGATTCCTGAATTTATTGGCAGGGTTCCCGTGGTAACCGCCTTGAAGGAACTTACCGAAGATGATTTGGTTCGTATTTTAACTGAGCCAAAAAATGCGCTGGTCAAACAATACGTAAAGATGTTCCGCTTTGAAGAATCGGAACTGGAATTTAAGCCCGAAGCACTTCGTGCTATAGCTCATGAAGCAGTTGAGCGAGCAACAGGCGCGCGTGGTTTGCGCTCTATTTGCGAGCGTATTTTGGTGGATGTTATGTATGAGTTACCTGAATTCAAGGGAAAATCGCGTGTTGTTATTCGCGAAACCGATGTGACGGGCGAAACTAAACCTTTGATTGAGGAACAGTAACACTTGCAGTGCTGTTAGTAAGCCCGCCAGCAAGGCGGGCTTATGTCGTATATAAAGAAGGATTCAAAATGGCAGAGAACAAGAAAAACGAAGAGGGACAAGCAAAAAAAGTTGACTACGATTTTGCTGCGCATGAAGCCCCTGTTTTCGAAGAATGGGTGCGCGAAGGTTATTTCCGCCGCAGCGCTGGGCGCGGCGAGCATGCCCATGAAACGTTTACCATTGTGGTTCCGCCGCCAAACATCACGGGCGTGTTGCACATGGGTCATGCCTTAAATGAGACTATCCAAGACACGTGTATTCGTCGCGCTCGTATGCAAGGCTATCAAACACGTTGGATTATTGGAACCGATCATGCGGGCATTGCAACCCAAACAAAAGTTGACAAAAAACTTGCCGATGAAGGTATTTCCCGCTTAGAAATTGGGCGTGAAAAGTTTATTGAAGCGTGTTATGACTGGCGCCGCGAATACGGCACTACCATTGTGAATCAAATTAAAGGCATGGGCTGTTCCGGCGACTTTGAAGATGAACATTTCACGCTTGACCCTGATTACGTTTTGGCTGTTCGTAAAGTGTTTACTGACTGGTACCACCAAGGGCTTATCTACAAGGGCAAACGCATTGTTAACTGGTGCCCGCATTGCACCACTGCCATTGCCGATGACGAAGCGGAATACGTAGAAGATGCAAGTCATTTGTGGTATTTGCGCTACCCGTTAACAGAACCGGTTGATGGCATTGAGTATTTGGTTGTTGCTACCACCCGCCCTGAAACCATGCTGGGCGATACCGGTGTAGCGGTTAACCCCAAAGATGAGCGTTTTGCGCAGCTGGTGGGTAAAACGGTAACGCTTCCTATTGTGAACAGGGAAATTCCCATTTTTTCCGATTGGCATGTTGATACTGAATTTGGTACGGGCTGCGTAAAAGTAACTCCTTCTCATGACCCGAACGACTGGGCAATGGGCGAGACACACGGCTTGGAAAAAATTAACATCTTTGACGAAACGGCTCATGTGGTTGAAGGTTATGGCAAGTTCAGCGGTATGGACAGAGATGTGGCGCGCCAGGCAATTGTAGAAGAGTTTGAAGCGTTAGGTTTACTTGACCATATTGAAGACTTGAATCACTCGGTAATGACATGCTATAGATGCCACACCAAGCTGGAACCGTGGGAATCGGAACAGTGGTTTGTTGCGGTTGACCAGCTCAAAGGCGAAGCAGCGCGCGTGGTGGAAGATGGAGAAATTCAGTTTCACCCGGCTCGCTGGAAGCAAGTGTACCTGGATTGGCTTGCCAACTTAAAAGACTGGTGCATTTCCCGCCAGCTGTGGTGGGGGCATCGTATTCCCATGTTTTATTGTGATGCATGCGGCTGGCAAGATGCAAGTGTGGAAGATATTGATACCTGCCCCGAATGCGGTGGCGCACTTCGCCAGGAAGAAGACGTGCTTGACACGTGGTTCTCTTCGCAGCTGTGGCCGTTTGCAACCATGGGCTGGGCAGAGCAAGGTATGGAATCTGCCGAGCTTAAGCTTGCATATCCTACCCAGGTTCTTTCCACAGCGCGTGACATTATGGGCTTGTGGGTAGCTCGCATGGTAATGTCTTCTTTGTACTTTACCAAGCAAATTCCGTTTGAGCACGTAATTATTCACCCCACCGTTATGGGTGCCGATGGTAAACCTATGAGTAAATCGCGTGGTAATGGCGTTGATCCGTTGAAGCTTTTGCAGGATTACGGTTCCGATGGCATGCGTTTTGGTTTGCTTTTGCAGGTTACCGGTGCGCAGGATTTGAAGTTTGACGAGCAAAAACTGGTAAGCAGCCGCAACTTTGCAAACAAAATCAGAAATGCAGCGCGCTTTGTGGAAATGAACCTTGATGGTTATGTTCCGGGTGCTCCCGCGCCTACTACTTTCGCCGATAAGTGGATTTTTACCCGCTTGGCACAACTGGTAGAAAACGTGGATGCCGCTTTTGAGAATTTTGAATTTGGCGAAATTACCCGCCAGCTTTATTCCTTCTTCTGGAATGAGTTCTGCGACTGGTACATTGAGTTTTCAAAGAGCCGCCTGAATGATACCGAAAATGCGCAGGATCGTTTGAACTGCCAGCGCAACCTGGTATTTGTGCTTGACCAGGCAATTCGCCTGCTTCATCCTATTATGCCCTTTGTTACGGAAGAAATATATCAGGCTCTGCCGGGTGAAAAAGAAGCAAAGCATTTGATTGTTGCTTCGTGGCCTTCCGCTGCTGAATTGAAACAGTACAGCGATGAAAATGCCGCATTGGCAATTGGCATGGTATGTGACGCGGTTTCTGCTATTCGTAGCACGCGTGCTCGCTATGGCATTTCGCCAAAGCGCGCCTTAGAGGTTGTTATCAAGGCTAAAGACAACGCAGCGTTGTTGTTGGAACAGCAAAGCTTAATTGCATCGTTGGCAAATGTTTCAAAGCTTTCTATTGTGGAAGACGCTGAAAAGCCAGCTGGCTCAAGCGTTTCACTTGCAGGCGAATTAGAGATATATGTTGCTCTTTCAGGATTGGTGGATTTTGCTGCCGAGCGTGCTCGTTTGCAGGCAGAACGTGATAAAGTTTCAAAAGACGCGGCAAAGCTTGAGAAGAAATTGTCTAATCAGGGCTTTTTATCAAAGGCTGCGCCTGAAATTATTGAAAAGGATCGCGCTCATTTTGCAGAGCTTTCCCAAAAACTTGCACGTATTGACGAACAGCTGTCGTTCCTTGCATAATGCAATAACGAATCGTCTGAAAGGATATATACATGGCTGATTTATTGTCTTCGCTTATTACAGAAGAAATGCGCATGGCTTTTGTGGTTATTTGCGTTATGCTTGCGTGCCTTTATGTGCTTTCTATTGTGTGGGTTATTCGCGATGCGTACCAGCGCGGCACACAATGGGTTGTTTGGGGCATTGTTGCCATTATTCCTATCGTGGGCTTGGTTGCGTACTGCTTGCTTCGCCCGCCGCTGTTGCAAATTGACCGAGATGAGCAAGAACTTGAGATTGCTTATAAGCAGCGCGCATTGCAAAAGTACGGAAATTGCGCCGTATGCGGCTGTGCCGTGCAGGATGACTTCATTGTGTGCCCTTCGTGCCATACGCCCTTGAAGAATCAATGTATGCGTTGCGGCAAACCGTTAGATCCAACGTGGTCAATGTGTCCCTACTGCGCAACACCGGTTGGAGGCAATGGTGGCAATGGTGGGCGTCGCAGAGGATCACGTGCAGCAGGTGGCGCCGGCAATGAAACAGTTGGAATAGATATGCAACAGGAGATGCGCCGTCGTTAAAGAACGGGTGCGATAATTTTGGTGTGATTTCCTAGTAAAAAAGCGCACCAAGAATGATGTTTTTACTGTTTGAGATTTGTGGGTTAAAACAACTGATGGGCGGGCATTACCTTATCGAAGAAACGGTAAGATAATGCCCGTTTTTATTGTGGATAAGGTCTTTTACCGTTATAATTTTGGAGCTTAAAATAATTGCCAAACTGCGAATGCAGTCAATTGAATGAGGTGTAAATCCTCGCGAGTGGGTCACCGTGAAGCTTTCTTGTTTGGGCAATTTCTGCATGTTGCTGGCAACGTTGATGTGTTGCAGCTTTTGAAGCAAGCAAGTGTGCATGCGAAGAATTGCATTAAACAGGAAAGATGAGTCGGATCATTGGGCAATTGGGAAGCACTCTGCCTTTTCCAGAGGTTTCACCAGTGTGGTAGCACGGTCTTTCTCTGCAAGGGTTAGTTACGGATACAACAAGCAGAGAAAGGAAATGCCATGGATAAAAGAGATGCATTCTCTGATTATCATCCGGCGGTTTGCTTCACCTTTTTTGTGCTTGCTGTTGTGTTTTGCATGTTCTTGCGTCACCCGGCTTTTACGGTAGCAACCCTTGTTCTTTCCTTTTTGTACGCGCTTACTATTCAGGGCGTTCGTGCCTGCAAATTTTTTCTTGCAATGATTCCTGTTTTGATTCTTGTTACGGTAATTAACCCGCTTTTTAATACATTGGGGCAAACCGTGCTTTTCACGTATTTTGGCGGGCGCCCGTATTCCCTTGAAGCTTTGGCTTATGGTGCGTGTACTGCTTGCATGTTTGTTGCCATGTTTATATGGTTTTCATCGTATAACCGCGTGATGACCAGCGACAAGTTTACGTTTTTGTTTGGCGGTTTAGCGCCTGCTATTACGCTTACTTTAACTATGGCTCTTCGCTTGGTTCCCACGTATCTGGGTAAATTGAAGCAGTTTTCGCATTGCCGTGCCAGTTTGGGAAAATCGGTGCAAGAGGGAACGAATTCGCAGCGCGCATCTCATGGCGCCGATTTGCTTTCACAATTGACCACCTGGGCTTTTGAGAGTGCTGTTCAAACAGCCGATTCCATGAAGAGCCGCGGCTACGGCGCGGGAAAACGCAGCCAGTTTGCGCTTTATCATATTACTTCGCGCGATATTACGTGTTTATGCGTTATGGCGTTTCTTTGTGCAGTAACGCTTGTGGGTGTTTTTGCGGGCTCGCAAAATATTGACTTTTACCCTGTAATTGTTGCGGCGCAGCCCAACGCTTTGTTTGTATTTTCCTTTTGCGCTTATTGCGCCCTACTTTTTATGCCTACTTTCATTAATGTAAAGGAGATTGTGCTATGGCGCAGTTCACTTTTGAAAATGTAACATTTACCTACCCTGGTTGTACCAAACCCGCGCTTGATAACATCTCTTTTTCCATAGAAGCAGGAACTTACGTTACGCTTTGCGGAAAAAGTGGTTGCGGAAAAACCACGCTGTTGCGTCATCTTAAAACGGTTCTCACACCCCACGGCACACGCACGGGGAAGGTTCTCTTTGAAGGCGTTCCTCTTGATGAGGTGTCACAACGTGATCAATCCGCAAAAATTGGCTTTGTTATGCAAAACCCCGATGCGCAAGTAGTTACC